>NZ_JBSQAV010000001.1:0-118105 GCF_053851515.1 Mycoplasma sp. 773 | reverse complement strand
ATCAAAAAATTCTGTTTTTATAAATAAAAGTTATTCTTTGCTTTATCAATTGAGTATGCTGGTTTAAGCCATCAATATAAAAAATAGGATGATTCTAGAATCATCCTAATTCCTTTATTAATACTTCACATTTGCTATTACCTTTTTGTGGCACTCTTTTTTAGTTAAATTGCAATTTTATCTTACACATCTTCAATAATTTCAATTTAAAGTATTCGATTCAGGTTTAGAAAAGGTTTGAAGCTAATTGCTTTTTTGCATAATCATTTTTCATTTTCTTTGATTTTTTTTTATTTTCGCAGCACATAAGTCAATACTCGATGTTGGGACATCTTGCTTTTGTGATACGCTTTTTAATTCCACTTAACTTTGTTATAAGTCCTGTCAATCATTACCTTTTTTGTGTTTTATCATCACCAACATTTTTATTTTTTAACCAATCATACTAGATTGAATATCCTTAAAATCGCTTTTTTCATTGCCATCATCAATAATTAAATTATCTAAATCATTGCCTTTATTTTCAGGTTTTGAAGATTCTTTGCCGTGAGATTCTGTGAAATTTTGCGTATTATTAATTTCTCTTTCTTTTTTAATTAAATCATCTTCCTGCATTATTTGGCCTTCTTGGAATTTATTATTTGCTTTTTTTCTGGTTTTAGAATTATGAGCAAAATTTAGCATTTTAAACAAATTAAAACAGTTTTATTAACTTTTTTTATAGTTCTATTTTTAATGAGCGAAACTATTTAAGGATTTTCATAATTTGCTAGCTTAATTTCTATATTTGCTATAATTAATTAATCTTAAAAATCATGATTAAGGGGGTATGTGCTTTCTTTATAAATTGAGTTCAAGATATACATAGAAATATCAAAACTAAAACCTATCGGTTTTCAATTTTTGAAATAGCACTTTTTGGTCTATTATTATCATTATATATGGTGTCCGCAGCCATAGAAAAATTTGTATTTATTGGTGCTTTTAACATTTCAATAACATATGCAGTTTTTATTATTTTTGGTCTTGCGCTTGGGCCTTGAAAAGGGGCAATTATTGGTTTATTATGCGATACAATTAATCAACTGATCTTTGGAATATCAACATGGATGCCTGAGTATGCGATTGTCCCTATTTTAATAGCTTTTCTTGCTGGATATTTTATGAGAGGATTAAATAAAAAAAACGAAACTGCAACATGAGCAATTGGTTTTATTTTTCTAACCATTATTACAACAATTTTTATTTTAATCCTACTAAAAGAATATAATTCCCTACCAATTAGTGAGGGGTCTCTAAAAAGAAAAAGAAAACTATCAATCAACGCTGTTATAGGCATATCTACATTTGGAATAGCATCTATATGAATAATATCGGAAGCTTTCTTAATAACATATTTAGTAACAAGAAATGTCCACGTTAAATATGCAATGTTTCTATTATTCAATATTTTATTAACTGTATTTGGAATACTAATCATAACTAGATGATTATGAGGTCCGTATGCATACATTAACTATCATAACCGTTTCCGAAGCGGGACATGGAAACATAGTGAATATTACTTCTTCTTTATGGTACCTATCATATTTAAGAGTTTAGTTGAAATACCAATTTATACATTTGCTATATTTGCGGTTTATCCAATTATTAGAATAATTAGAAACAAAATTAATTATGTATCTAAAAAAATAAGTGTATTTTAACATATTGCAAAAAATAATTTCTAGTCTCTAATAAAATCAACACGGCTCAAAATTAAGACTTTTTTTACTTTCGTGTTTATTAACTATAAATAAAAATCTAGGTAGTATAAAAACCTAGAATTTTATTTATATAAATTTTTAAATTACTTATTTCCAATAAAATTTATGCTAATTAACTTCAAATACAGTAACAAAAGCGAAGGATTCAATATTATTTTTTTTGTATCGAACAATTACAGAAATTTTTGTCTTAGACTTTTTGGTCTTAACCTCGAATTTTGTAGGTTTAATTATTTCAAATCCTTCAGGTACATTTATATCGTAAACTAAATTGTCAAGGTTAAAATTTTCCTCGGTAAAACTACCATTATATTTAAGTTTTTTATCAAAACCTCTTGCTTTTATTTCTTCGGTTAATTGAAGTCTTTTTATATCCTCTTCTGCTGTTTTTTCATCGTTAATTTTAACTCTTGTTGAGCTTATTCTTGCATAATCTTTATTCAGAACATCAGTTAAGCTACCCAAACTTACTTTTATTGATTTAATTTTTTTGTTTTCAATAACTGGTTTTGAGAATATTAGAACATTTTGTGTATCAATAAAGGTTGGGGTGTAATTGTAAAAGAATAATTCCGAATCAATTTGATAAGTATTTTTGTTAAATTCAAAATGTTGGGCTGCTATAAATTCTTCACCATCTTTTAAAATTTTTTCTTTAATTTCATTATTTATTAAAACTAATTCTTTTGATTTAAGATTCTTCAAAGCCTTATCATGAATTCTCCTAAAACCATTATCACTAGTTAGATATTCATCAGAAGGTGTTTCCTTAAAATTGACTAATTTTATTTGTTTATATTGTTTATTTTCAATGGTATTAGTTGGAGCTTGAATATCTTCAAGGGGTTCTTGGCCTTTTTGCTTTCTTATATTATTTAATTCTTCAATGCCTAATTTATTCAAATCAAATTGCACGTCATATGATATCATAGGGCTTTTGCTTCAATCAGCAAAGGAAACTTCGATAGTTATTTTTTTAATATCGTTTTCTTCTTTTATATCTTTAAAAACATATTGTAATTGATGATTCTTTGTTGTTAATCAATAAGATTTATTAGTTAATTTTGTATAATCGCCCTTTTCGATAAATGTTTTATCTTTTGAATAATAAGGATAAACAAGAACATCCTTAAGTTGTGCAACTAAAAATTCTTTTTGCTTTTCTTGTGTTAAATTATGAGGATTAATAGAAGAAGGATGCGCATATCTTTCTTTATCAATTGTTTTGGTTATTTTTTTACTTATTTTTTTGTCTGTATTTGAATATAATAGAATATCAATTTTATATTCATTATCAGACACCTTAACTAGATTAGAAAGTTCAAAATTATACAAATTTTTATCATATTCCGAAACAACAAAGTTAGGCTTATTTTCAAAATTATTAATTGATACATTCGTAAGTACATTTTGATAAGCCTTTTCATTATTAAATCTTATCTTTAACTTTGTAAGGTTCTCATCTAATTTTGCTTTTTCTTCTAATTCTTTGTTTATTTGATTCATACCTTTTTTTCATCCAGTTAGAATGAAAAATTTATTTTTTTCATGTCTTATATTGGTATTTTTCTTTTGTAGTCGATATATAAAGGTAATGTCATTAGTTTCTTCGTTTTTAACAGCCTTGTATTGACTAAATTCAAAAGTCTTAGGCAAAATCTTAATAATTTTGCTCAAATCAGCTTGTGCTAATGTAGTATTTTCTATACTTGGATAACTAAATCTTGTATACGATTCCGCTAATTTAAGCAACTCTTGATCAGATTTTTTTGACAAATTAGCAATTTTAGATTCCATTTCATTTTTTGCTATTTCCATATGGTTAGTAGTAGATTCTATCATAATTAAATCACTACTGTTTTTTAAAATGTCCATAGCTTTATCTATAGCCTTTTGATAAACTTCCTCTTCTTCGAAACTAAAAGCTAACGATGCCTTATTTGCACTAAAGATTCTGTTTGTTTCCTCAACAGAAGTTTTTAATAAATTCTTAATTTTTTTTAAATCTTTTTTTGCATCCTGACTGCATGAAATTGATATCACAGGAATGGTAATTAATGGTGAAATTAACCCTATTGATAATAAAATTCTCCTATTTTTAGACATAAAGTTCCTCCGTAAATTTAAAAGAAAAGGCCACAAAAAAGTGGCCTTTTTATCCCTTAGATTTTATTGATTTTAATTCTTAATCTGATTGATTTATTCATTTTATAGTGAAATTATAGCATAATTAACATAGGCATTATAAAAGCACTGAAAAAGTAATAAAAAAGTCCTAAAATGGACTTTTACTTGCAACTATGCGTATTTAATATATAACAACAAAAGATTTATTTTGTGCTTGGTTTAAATACATCTAATATTTTATAATATTTTGACTAACTAATTTAATATTATATTTTTTATTTAAACAATTTTTATTCATTATTATTGGTCTTTTCTTCATTTTGAATATCAAGATCAACATCACTGGTAATATCTTTTAATTCAGTATCAGTCAATTGACGTGTTTCATTTTCCTCGCCTGTTTCGTTAATTACTTTTGCCACTGCAACAATAGAAGAATTTCTCTTCTTTAGATCGATTAATTTAACTCCTTTTGCATTTCTTCCAGTAATACTTACGGCTTTTAGTGAAAATCTAATTGTAACACCCTCGTCGGTTATAACAATTATATCCTCAGTTCCTTTTACAGTTGCTGAGTAAGCAAGTTCGCCAGCTTTTCCTTCATTTAAAGCTAAAACACCCTTTGAATTTCTTTTTGTTTTTCTAAATGAATCAACAAGGCTTAATTTTCCATATCCACTTGCACCAAGACTAAAAATATAATTCCCCTCGCTCGAGGTCGAAGCAGAAACTACCTTTTCATTTTCTCCTAATTTTATTCCCACAACGCCAGCTGCTAATCTACCTTTTGAATTAATATCAGCCACCTCAAAACGTGATAATTTTGAATTATTGGCCGCTATAAAGATGTCCTCATTATCAGTCGCAACTAGTGCCTCAACAAGACTATCTCCATCCCGCAATCCAAATGCTAGTTTTCCGTTTCGATTAATTAATTTATATAATGATAAATGTGATTTTTTAATAATTCCCTTCTTAGTTACAGTTACTAAGAATTTATTTTTATCATAGTCGCTATCATCAACACTTAATATTTTTATAACACGTTCATCACTACTTAAAGCACCAATGATATTAATAATTGGTGTACCTTTTGATTGCTTAGTCCCCACTGGGATTTCATATCCTCTTACACGATAAACCTTAGCTCCAGTAGTAAATATCAATAAATCAGTATGTGTATTAGCTACCAGAATGTCTTGAATATCATCGTCTTGATAGGTTTTAGCAGTTGAAACACCAACGCCACCGCGGTTTTGTTCTTTGTACTCATCTAAATCTAAACGTTTTAAATAGCCATTTGTAGTAACAGTAATGACAACGTCCTTTCTAGGAATCAAATCCTCATTATTAATATCAGAGGCTTCATCTCAATTAATTTGCGTTTTACGGCTATCTCCATATGATTCTTTGATTTCGTTTAACTCTTTTATTATTAGATCAATTAAAGCATTTTTATCGCCCAATATTCTTTGATATTCGCCAATTCTTTCGTGAACTAATGCCAGCTCTTCATTCATCTTAGTAATAGCTAATCCAGTTAGTCTGCCAAGTCTCATATCAACAATGGCCTTGGTTTGAATTTCACTTAAATTAAACTTATTACTTAATTCTGTTTGCGCTTCTACATCAGTTTTTGATTTCTTTATAATTTCAATTACACGGTCGATATTTTCAACGCAAATTTTAAGGCCTTCCAAAATATGAGCTCTTGCTAAATCTTTTTCTAAATCAAATTGCAATCTTCTTGTAAGAACATTAATTTGGTGTTTTAAATATACTTCTAAAGCGGTTTTTAAATTAAGTTTTTGCGGTTCATTATTAACTAGAGCTACCATATTAAATGAAAATCTAGTTTGAAATTCTGTTAATTTAAATAATTTATTCAAAATAACTTCTGGGACATATGCCTTCCTAATTTCGATTACAATTCTTATACCATCACGGTTTGATTCATCACGAAAATCGGAAATTCCTTCAATTTTTTTATCCTTAATTAAATGATTTATACTTTCAATTAAGCTTGCTTTATTTTTACCGTATGGAATTTCTGTAATAATAATTTTAGATTTGCCGTTACTCAATTCCTGAATAGTTGCCTTTGAACGTATAGTAACACGGCCAACTCCTGTTTCATAGGCGCGTATTAAACCTTCTTTGTCAAAAATTATGCCTCCAGTTGGAAAATCTGGCCCTTGAATATATTCCATTAATTCACTTATTGTAATATCAGGGTTTTTTGCCAATGCACAAACACCATCGATAACCTCATTTAAATTATGAGGTGGGATACTTGTTGCCATACCAACAGCAATACCATATGAACCAGAAACTAATAAATTAGGAAATCTAGAAGGCAATACTACTGGTTCTTTTTCTGTCCCATCATAGTTATCAATAAAATCAACAGTATTCTTCTTAATACCATCAACCATAGCGCCTGCAATCCTTGACATCCTTGCTTCTGTATAACGCATAGCCGCAGCAGAATCGCCATCAATAGAACCAAAATTACCATGGCCATCAATTAAAGGATATCTCAAAGAAAAATCTTGAGCCATTCTAACCATTGCTTCATAAACTGAACTATCACCATGAGGGTGATATTTACCCAACACATCCCCAACAATACGAGCAGATTTTTTATGTTGCACATTATGAAACATCCCTAATTCGCTCATACCATATAATATTCTACGATGAACTGGCTTTAGTCCATCCCTTGCATCAGGTAAAGCTCTTGCAACAATAACACTCATTGCATATTCAAGAAACGAACTCTTCATAACCGTTGCAAGATCAGCCGGTCTTAGTCCGTTTACTTCACTATCTAGAATTTGACTTTGGACAACATAGCTTTCATTATTTTGGGGAATATATTCCTCTTCATCATCTATTGTTTCTTTTGGCTCGTCATCAAAAACTCTTTTAATTTCATCGCTAACTGCATAAAAATCATCTATTGTTTCCTCTTTGCTTTTTTCCTGGCTCATTTTTAGTTCATCTAGTTTTTTTTCTTCATCATTAAGCATATTTACTCCTATAATATATTACAAAGTAATATATTAATTATATCAAAAAAGATATAAAAATTAAAGGCATAAAAAAACCATAAACTTTTTATGGTTTAAAATTTAAAAGCAATAAAATAAATTTTTTTGCCTTCATTTCTGAATTTTTCTTCATAATCAGTCAATTTATTTTCAATTTGATAATTACAATTATGTAAATCCGACGTATGATAAATTATATCAGCGTTAAATTCCTTTAATTGTTCCAATGCAAATTCATATAACCCATTATTATCAGTCTTAAAATAAACTTTGCCTTCCTTATCAAGAACAGATTTATATTGTTCTAAAAAAGTTTTATAAACTAATCTCCTCTTAAAATGCCTTTTTTTAGGCCATGGATCAGAAAAAGTTAGCCAAATTGTTTTTACCTTATCGGCAATAATTTCATTAAGTTTAGCAGCATCACCCACAATTATCTTCATATTTTTTAAAGACTTTTGTTCAATCTTCTTGAGCGCTGATAATGCTGGGGTCGAGTATTTCTCTATACCTATATATTCATTTTCCGGATGACATAGTGCTAATTCTGAAAGCATCTTGCCCTTTCCCATACCAATCTCAACAACAGCATCCTTTTTAGGTGTATAAGGGAATTGGTTAATATAAAATTCGCTATTTTCGAGAGTGCTTAATGCGTTTTTATTATGTCTTAATCTCATAGATAAAATTGTATAAAACCTTCTTGCATATTTTTTAAAAAAGATGGTTTTTAGTAACTTTTGTTTATAATTTTTATGATAACTAACTAAGTAAAATTAGTTTCTTATACATATATTAATTATTTAAAAATGAGGATACATGAGCTCTAATAATGAGATTAAGAGTTTTCATGATTTAGCAAAACAAGAAAATATATCAAAATTAGAATCAAGAAAACCTAAGAAACTATATCAAATGGGCCAGCTAGTTTCTGTTCAAGCTTTTAAGTATGATGGCACATTATATCGACAATATGAAGGGTGTAAAATCATAGCTAATCTTGATGATTTTGTTGTTGTTTTATTAATGAAAACAAAAGTGCAAGAATCAAATATCAACTGGCTAGTTTCAAAACCTATTTTGTTTTTCTTTGCCAAAAATAAATTTTATAATGCTTCGATAACTCTTAATGATGATAGACCAAACAATATTTATGTTAATTTAGCTAGCCCTTTTTTTATTGAGGATAATATCATTAAATACATTGACTTTGACCTTGATATTAAATGTTACAACGATGATGAGTTTAACGTTATTGACTGAATTGACTTTAAAGAATCGATAACCAAGTTAAATTATCCTTTAAAATTGATTTATCGCATCTATAATGAACTTGATTTTTTAGAAGAACAAAGTAGATTAAAAAGGGGTATTTTTTCTAAAAAACTTATTAACGATATTAAAAAACAATTAATAAATTCCGGCGATATTTAGAATATTTAAGACTAATAAAAATAGAGGAAATTCCCTCTATTTTCTTTTTATTTTAAGCAATTTCTATTTCGGAAGAAACAACTTCATTGCCAATAATAGGAGCACCATTTTTAACAAATTCAGCACCTTTATATTTAATTATTAAAGTAAATTTACCGTCTTTTTCATTAACTTCGTAATCAAGCTTGCTACTGATTTTTGTTTTATTTTTACTAATGTATGTTGGATTAGAAGGGTTTGCAAGTTGATAGTTCTTTCCGTCTTTATTTCACTCAATACCGTTTGATAATAAAACCTGGTCCGATTCAGTCAAATCTTTTCAATTAGGGTGTTGATTTCTTTCGGTCCAAACAATGGCATGCGAGGTGTATGAATATCATAGATCAATCTTCTTTTGTTTTAAATCTTCTTTTAAGGAATCTTTTTTAGAATATTTATCATTTAGTTTAAACTTACCTTGTGTAGTTTTAATAAAGGCATCAACATCGCTAATTTTTTCATTAGTTTTTGGTACCTTAATTGAAAATTCTAATTTAGAAGTATTAGAAGTATCGGAAATTATGTGATTTCCATCTTTACTGTATGATGCACTTTTATATTCAACAATTACTTCAAAATCAACAGTCTTATTTTTTCCATCAGAATCATCTTTCTCACTCTTTTTGACTATTTTATAGTTAAGCTGTGATTGCAATTCTATTGAATTTCTTTTCTTATTTTCATAGGTTGATTTTTCAGAATTAACAAGTTGTGTATCTTCTAATAAACTAGCATTTTTTATTGTAAATATTACATCAACCCCTTTTTTTCAATTAGGATTCTTACCTTGTTGTGTTACAACTATATTTTTATCTTTTCTGCCATATCATAATCAAACTTCTTTATTTAATAATTTAGCACCATATTTAGTTTTATTTTCTTCACTAACCTCAAAGATATCTTTTAATTTCTTAATTACTTGATTTTCTTTTTTTGTTTCATCAATAGGAGCACTTGGATTATCGCCTGTTTTGTCATCTGGTTTAGGTGTTGGTTGTTGTTTGTTTTTTAATTTAATCTCATTAATTTCATTAATAAATGCATCCTTTATTCGTTTAATTTCTGCATCTGACTTCGCTTGAGCTAATAAATTTCTTGTCTTTGTAACACTTTGCGCTAATAAAACTTTTGTTTCGGCAGTTAAACTTTTATCCTCTTTGATAGTTTTATTAACATTTTCAATTTCTTTTTCTAATAATTGTTTTTCAGAATTAGAGCATGAAACTGCTAAAACAGGAACAATTCCGATACTTGTTAAGGGCAATAATATTTTTAATAAACTCTTCTTCATAATCTTTTCTTCCTTTGCGTGTTTAATTTACATTATCTATACAGTAATTTATAATTAACTAAATTATAATATATAACAATTACATAAACAAATTAAAGCTAAAAAAGATACTTAATATAACACATATGGCAAATTATTAAATTAAAATCCCAAAAGACACCATGTTATTGTCTATTGGGATTTTAAATAAAAAGTTATTCAATTTTAATTATTATCATCATTTTCATCATTACCAGACAAATTATCATCCAATGGAACATCATGTTTTGCAAGTTCCTCTGCTAAGTCGTTTTTATATTTATCCTCAGTTATTTTTTTAGCTCCTGAAACTTCATTAAATAAATTATTAAAATCAACTTCTGAATAATCTACTTTTAATTGTTCTTTTGTTTTGCTTAGCCCTTCTGGTAATTTCATATTTTCAGCAATATATTCAATTTCCTCAGCAACGATTGTTTCTTTAATAATAAGAGCATCTTTAATTAACTCTAATAAATCGCGATTCTCTGAAATAATTTTATGTGCTTCGCGTTCTGCTGTAAGAATAATTTTGCGAATTTGTTCATCAATTTCTTGGCCAACCTTGTTTGAAAAAGAAGCATTTTTCATATAATCACGCCCTAAAAATGGATTTGATGTATCTTCCTCATACTTAATAGGTCCTAAATCAGATAAACCTCATTCAGTAACCATTCTACGTGCAATAGATGTTGCCTTAGCAATATCATCACTAGCACCAGTTGACACATTTTCCTTTCCATAAATAATTGCCTCGGCGACACGGCCACCCATAAATGAAGTAATAATAGCAATTAACTCTGATTTTGAACGATTGTATTTTTCTTCCTCAGGCATCATTAAATTATATCCACCTGCCTGACCACGAGGGATAATGGTAATCTTTTGTACCTTATTGCCGCCTTTCATTTTAATTCCGACAACGGCATGTCCCGCTTCATGATACGCAACTGCTATATTTTCTTTTTCAGAAATTGTTCTTGATTTCTTAGCAGGACCCGACATAACTCTATCAATAGCTTCATCAATTTGTTCTAAAGTAATAAATAGAGTTCTTTCTCTAACGCTCAATAATGAAGCCTCATTAATTACATTTTCGAGTTGTGCACCCGAAAATCCAGGAGTTCTTCTAGCCAATTGTGAGAAACTAATTTTAGGATCAACTCTTTTTCCTCTCGCATGTAATATTAGGATTTGTTCTCTTTCTTTAATATCAGGAAGTCCGACAGTAATAGTTCTATCAAAACGACCAGGTCTTAATAAGGCAGGATCAAGAACATCAGTTCTATTAGTTGCTGCCATAATTAAAATTCCACTATTTTCCTTAATGCCGTCCATTTCTACTAGCAATTGGTTAAGAGTTTGTTCTCTTTCATCATTTCCGCCACCAATTCCAGCGCCCCGCGATCTACCTACAGCATCCAATTCATCGATAAATATAATTGCAGGTGCATGTTTTCTTGCTTCTTCAAACATATCTCTAACACGTTTGGCCCCAAGACCAACGAACATTTCCACAAAATTTGAAGCAGAAATAAAGAAGAAGGGCACATTAGCTTCCCCTGCTGTAGCTTTTGCAATTAAGGTTTTACCAGTTCCTGGAGGCCCTCCAAGTAAAATACCTTTAGGGATTCTGGCACCCGCAGCATCATATTTATTAGGATTTTTTAAATAATCAACTAATTCTTTAACTTCTTCCTTAACTTCCTCATTTCCTGCTATATCTGAGAATTTTTTATTTGAATATACTCTTTGTGCTAATGATTTATTACCTATACCAAAATCACCGCCCAATCCTCTTCTTGACATTGATTTTAAGCTAAATACAATAGCAATAATAATAATTCCAAAGAAGATTACATTAATTGCTGGACTTATGTATTTTTCGAAGATGCCAGCCTGTGGAATTGGTGCTGAACTAAATGAGCCAGAAATACCACCACTTGTTGAAGTTATGGCACTAAGAGCTTCATAATATGTTTTAGTATTTGTTCATGAAATTAATGAAGATGGTAATTCCCTTTCTAATAATCCACTTAAGTTAATCGTAAATGAATAAGATGAAAAGGGATAAAATTTTCGACCAAGCAAAAATTGCAATTCATTCTGGGTCCCATTAACTGTAATATTTAAAGTATCAGAATAAGTATTTTCTAATCATTGCGAAACATAAAGACCATCAGTTTGACTTTTTGCTGTTTCTCTTACGACTTTTTCTAAAAAACCTAGATTCTCGTATTTGATTGAAGCAGCACGAATTTGATCAACTGCAATTAAAACAAGAACTATAAAGGCAACAATAGCAATAAAAATCCCAACTATTCCAAATAATCCAATTTTTTTCTTTTCTTTCGGTTGTGGAGAGTTATTTTTATTTCCCATATAAAACTCCTTTCTATAGTAATTTAATTTGATTTATTAGCAAAATTATAAAATAAAAATTAAT
Organism: Mycoplasma sp. 773; assembly: GCF_053851515.1. NCBI lineage: Bacteria > Bacillati > Mycoplasmatota > Mollicutes > Mycoplasmatales > Mycoplasmataceae > Mycoplasma > Mycoplasma sp. 773. The sequence goes on along the minus strand of NZ_JBSQAV010000001.1, from coordinate 105,931 downwards.
TTTTACAAATTTTTAGAGACGCTTGCTTCTTATAGATAATTACTTCATCATTAATTTTAAAACCTTTAAAATTTTTTTGAGACATAATAAACTTTTTAAATGAATTTAATTTATTTAATGATATTTTAATATCCTTAACATTAGCGTGCAAATATTCAAATAAAATTTCATTAATATAACAATGATCAAAGTTTAGAATTTTATAATTGTAATTAGATTCCCTAAACTTTTTAAATTCATTATTTACAAGATTTTGTTTTTTTTCTAATTCTTTATTCAAGAATTTTAATTTTAAAAATAATTCATCTTTTTGTAAAGAAGAACATTTTTTTAGACCAATTCTAATTTTATTTCTAGTATATATAGGCAAATTATTTGTATAATCAATAGCATATAGAATCGCAAATTGATTACAGAATGCTAAAATTTCATCTTTGTATCACAAATTAATCATCGGTCTAAAAATATTCATGTTATTAATTTTATTTAATGGCATTATTCCATATTGTTTGGGGTGTCTAAAAGTTTGCTTCTGAAATAAGAATGTTTCAAGACAATCATCCTTGTGATGCGCAAGAACTAAATAATTAGCCTTATATTTATCATAAATTTTTTTATAAAATGTATATCTTTGATCACGTGCTATTTTTTGAAAATTACCAATATGATCATTTGATTTTTCTATTGAAAAAATTTCGCATACGATGTTATTTTTATAGCAAAAATCTCGAACTATTTTTTCATCTTTTCACGAGTCCTCACGCTTATTATAATTAACACAAGCAACAATAATTTTTTGATTTTTCATAAGATTGAGCAGTCACATTGAATCAGGTCCACCACTAATGCCAAGGATAAAGGTTTCATCCAATGAAACAAGGTTATTAATAAATTCATTAAAAAATTTTTGTCTTAATTCAATTAACTTATTTTCCATAAATTTTACCTGAATAGTTATTCATAACATAACGAATATCATTACTAATAAATTGAATTAAGGCATCAGATGCTACATCAATAACTTTTTCAATTACCAATGAATCACTATAACTAAATTTTCCTAGAACAAAGTTAATAGCGTTTTCCTTTCTACCAATCCCCACTTTTAAACGTTTAAAATCTTGGGTGCCTAGATGGTTTATAATGCTCTTAATGCCATTATGGCCTCCTGAAGAGCCTGATTGTCTAATAGTAACTTTACCAAGTTCGGTATCCATATCATCATAAACGACAATGATATCGTCGATCATTATTTCAAAATAATCGCAAATTGCTTTAATAAATTCGCCACTATTATTCATATATGTCAAGGGTTTAGCTAAAATTATTTCACTATCCTTATAAAAAATTCCATTAAACTTTTTTTCCTTTAGGGGACATTCTAATTTCTCGGCAAGTTTGTCAATAACCATGAAACCTACATTATGTCTTGTTCTCTCGTACTCAACACCTGGGTTTCCCAATCCAACAATTAATTTCATAATTTCTCCTTAATAATTAAAATTAAAACAAAATATTTGTTATTTATGATTTTTCATTCATAGATATTGAATATTAGTAATTCTTTTGGAATCGTCGTCATTTGCAATACCAAATTCTAGCGCACTTTTTTCACCTATAATAACACTATATTGCTTTGCTCTTGTTATTGCTGTATATATTAATTTTTTACTTAATAATTTTTTGGCTTCTGAGAATAAAATTACAATTACAGCCTTGCACTCACTACCTTGATATTTGTGAACACTTGTACAATAGGCTGAATAAGTATTTTCAAAGAAATAGGCTCTTGGTAAGGTAACCACTTTATCATCACTATCAAATTCAATGGAAATGTGTGATAAAATGGGTTCCTTTTTTGTTGTTGATTTAGCATATATAAATTTCGAAATATAACCTATTTCACCATTAAAAACTTTCAATTTAGAATCATTAACTAGGTTGATAATTTTATCATTAATTGCTAATGTTCTTTCACGATATTTAGCGACTTCAGGTTTTTCTTTATTTCTAAAATAACTAATAAGAGCCTCATTAACTTCATCAATACCAGTTTCATAACGATATATTGGGCTAAGAATAGCTATGTCTTTTTTTGTATAGCCTTGAGCTAATAATTCTTCAATCTTCTTAATTAATTTATTTTTAAGTTCAAGGCGATTTGTTGGATAAAATTCAGAATTTTTTGATTCAAAATCCGGAAATACCCCTTCATTTATTTTTAAAGCATCTTTAACAATATCAAAGTTTCCAGATTGACGATATATATTAGTTAAAATAATAGTTTTAAAAATATTATTCTCAATAAAATCTTTAATTAAGTAGCCACTGCCAATGGCCGGCAATTGATCCTTGTCACCAACTAAGATAATTTTAGTTAATGTATATTTTGATATACCTTTTAAAAGATTATAAAATAAATCCAATGACACCATTGAAAACTCATCAATAATTAAAATACCAATATCAGAGGTTGAATCTTCATTAGTAAAAAATCTGTTACTTTCTTGATCTCAACGCAAAAAACTATGAATTGTTTGGGCCTTCATATTTTCTTGCTTTATATTAATATTAATTGTTGCTCGACCAGTCGGAGTTAAAATTGCTATATCGTTATGATCATATTTTTTAGCTAATTGGTCAATAATTTCATTAGTTATTAATGTTTTACCAGTCCCAGGATTGCCAGTAATTAATACTAAATTCTCAGTTAAAGCCGATTTAATAGCTGTGACTTGTTGTGCATCAAAAATCGATGGAATATTTAAAATATTAGGCTCTTCGTAATTTGATTTCTTTAATATATATGAAAGACGCTTTACAACATATTCTTCTTTATAGATTGTATCGCGAGTAGTATAGTACTCACCATCAATGTATTTTAAAGAAATAAGCAATCTTTTTTCTAATAATTGGGCAACTGTCTCATCAAAATGTTTCTTAATACTATTAAAAATTTCATTATTAAAAATATTACATAGGGTTTTATAAAATTTATCTACTTTAATTCGCGTATTACCAGAATTAAAAAAATATTCTTCCACAAATGCATATAAATAAGTTGCGTTTTTTTGAACTAGCGATGTAGGATTAAATTCAATTGCAATCTTATCAATATCAGATATCTTAATATTTTCATATTCTTCAAGGTCAAAATAAAAATTGTATAAATTATCAAAATACTCATCTAGAAAACTTTTAAGGCTACTAAATTTCTTTAAAATTAACCTGCTTGTTGCCTTTGAAACATTAATCTTAAAAAGGTGTGATATATCAATTAAATATTGAAAGTTATTTTTTATTATTTCCACAAGTCTTTTTCAATCTTCCGCAGTGATACCAAATGTTTGCCCATAAAGCTTTTTATCGTCATAAATTTTTTGAAAAACATCTTCTCCTAAATCTCTTATCAATGTATTAAACTTAACATTTTTTAATTCATTAAATAGCTCTAATTTAAAAACTTGACTTAAATATTCATTTTTTTCCTCAATTAGAAGCTCAGATGTAACTTTTTTAAAAGGGATTTGGGAATCGATCAAATAACTATCATTATATTTTGAAAGGTTATTTTTAATTACGCTTATTTCATATTTTTTTTCGTGAATTTCAATTTTTAATTCGTCAAATAAATGATCATAAAAAGTTATGGTTATTGAATTATAGGAATTTAAGATTATTGGATTTTTTTTATCATTTTCTAAAACTTTAAAAGCCACAATTGCTGTACGCTGATCTCTTGATCTCCATAACACTTTTTCAAATGTTCCAGTTACTATAAAATTCTGTTTAAGCATATCTTTTTAATTGTAGCACAATCATACTTTTTTATGACCTATTTAAGGATATGCAAATTAAAGTTAATAACAACCATACTTTATTAAAAAAGTATAAAATTATTGATAGTTTAATTCAGGGAGTTTAAAATATGATTGATCTAAAATATCTTTTAAAAAATAAGGAAGAAGTAATTAGAAAACTTGCTAACAGAAATTTTGACCATTTAGCACTTGATAAAATTTATGAACTTGGTGACAAAAGAAATTCATTGATTCATAATTTAGAAGGTCTTCAGGCCAAAAGAAATAAACTAAGCGAAGAAATAGGAATCAAAAAAAGAAATAACCAAGATTATAACTTGCTAATGCTAGAAGTAAATGAAGCCAAAAAACAAATTGAATCAATCGAATCTGAAACAAATCAAATTGTCAAAGAAGTAAATAAGTTATTATTACAAATACCTAATATCCCGTATGATGACGTGCCAATAGGTTTAAGCGATGAGGATAATGTTTGCATTGGCGAATATGCTAACCTTGGACGTGGATTAGTTAAAAATGTCTTGCCGCATTATGAAATCGCAACTAAGCTTGATATTGTGGATTTCCAAAGAGCCGTTAAACTTTCAAAATCACGCTTTGCACTTTATAAAAACGATGGGGCTAGATTAATTAGGGCGCTTGAAAATTTCATGTTAGATACACATATAAAAAATGGATATAAAGAAATTATGCCAATGCACCTAGTTAATTCAAATATGCTTTATGGCACAGGACAACTCCCAAAATTTGGCGAAGATCTTTTTAAGGTCGAAAATAGTGACTTATGACTGATACCAACTGCCGAGGTTCCAGTCACCAATTTGCATTACGATGAAATATTAAATCTTGAAAATCCTATCAAATATGTCGCATATACTAAATGCTTTAGATCTGAAGCTGGAAGTGGTGGTAAAGATACAAAAGGCTTAATTAGACAACACGAATTTCACAAAGTTGAACTAGTTAAATTCGTTAAACAAGAAGATGGCTTATTGGAATGACAAAAAACGGTCAATGATGCAAAAAGCATTTTAGAATTACTAGAAATACCTTTTAGAGAGCTTATATTATCAACAGGTGATACGGGATTTGGGTCAGCTAAAACAATTGACCTTGAGCTGTGAATTCCTTCTGAGCAGAGATATCGCGAAACTAGTTCAATTTCAATTTATAAGGATTTTCAAGCGATTAGAGCAAAAATTAGATATAGAACTAAAGAGGGAAAAACTAAATATGCATACACAATAAACGGTTCTGGTTTAGCCATTGATAGAGTTGTTGCTGCTATCTTAGAAAATTATCAAAATGAAGACGGTTCGATAACTGTTCCAAAAGTTTTAGTTCCATATATGAATAAAGAAATAATAAGATAAATAAGTTTAGTATTTTAAACAACTAAATGTTATTAAGAAATCAAATTATAAATTCTTTATTATCCTAAAAATGGGGAAGAATAAATATGCAACCAGAGAAAAACGAAAATATTCAAAATGAAAATGTGTTATATGAGGAATCAAAAAATTTGTTAAAAAAACTTAATGAGCCGTTAAATTCCTATGAAGATTTCACTAAAATTTTCTCGATTGAGGAAATAAGTAAGAAACAACATGACGATTTTTGCAAACTATATGACGGGGAAGAAGAATATAACCAAGAATGGGGCCACACATTTTTCTGTTATTACTACTATCTTAGCAAACATAAAATTATTGACTCAATAAAAAGAGATTTCTTCCTAACAAAGTCAGAATCAGAAGAAAAATTATATAGTTTAACTACCTTAGAAATTCTTGACAAACTGCCAAATATGATTCTTTTTTTGGATAGAAAAATTCTTGCTAATAAATATATTTGACTAGACACCAAAATAGGCGAAATTCTATACTCAATGTATGGTGAAACAACATTTGGTTTTTTAGATAAATATTTTGAAACAAATGAAAGAATTACATTTAACCCTTTTTCATACATCATAAATCAAAAAATTTCTAAGCAACTAAAAAAATTGAGAAATACATATAAACTCGACAAAAAAATATGATCTAAATAAATAGATTAAAATTGTTTAAATTAAAACCGCATGCCTAACGTTGCGGTTTTTTTTATTAATAAAAATAACTTTTAGAACTCATGTGAAGTAATATTTAAACTATCCACAACAATAAATTTATCACCTTTTTTAGCACCATATTCCTCTAAAACTTGACGTCCAGCATCGTGATTATATTTTATTAAAGATCTTACAGCTTCTGAATGCTTTTCACAAAATACGCCCGCAGTTACTCCATAACTCCATACAAGTTTGTCGTCACTTACAACACCAATAATATGAGCATTAGGACGATACTTAGCTACCTCTTTTAATAATTTACCACTATGTGATAAAACAATAGCAAACTTATAATCGCCAGGTTGCAATATTGATGCTACTTCATAAGCAATTAGCATTCTTGAATTTTGATCATTAGCAACCTTTTGAATTTGTTTCTCATAGAATAATTCAGTAAAATATTCTTTTTCAGCTCTCTTCGCTATTTTGGCCATTGTTTTAACAGCTTCAACTGGATATTTTCCAGATGCGGATTCACCAGAAAGCATAGTTGCATCAGCACCTAATTCAACAGCGTAATAAACATCAGTAACTTCTGCTCTTGTTGGTAAAGGATTATTTTCCATTGAGTCAAGCATTTGTGTTGCAACGATAACATTCTTTCCTTGAATTCTTGCTGCACGAATAATTTTCTTTTCTCAATATGGAACATCATAATAAGGTATTTCTAAACCTAAATCACCTCTAGCAATCATAATTCCATCAGATGCTCTAATTATTTCGTCAATATTGTTAATTGCCATTTGAGATTCAATCTTTGAAATTATTTGAATATGTTGTCCGTTATGCTCATCAAGAATTTTTCTTATTTGATTAACCTGCGCTGCATTATTAACAAATGATGCTGCTATATAGTCAACTTTATATTGAGTTCCTCAAATAATATCATTAATATCTTTTTCTGATAAAAATGGTAGAGAGAAATTAACGCCCGGAATATTAACTCTTTTATTTGTTTTTAATTTATGAGAATTTATAGTTTCAACAATAACTTCATTAGGTTTTACTTCTTTAACAATAGTTACCAATTTACCATCATCAATCAATACCTTATTGCCTTCATTAACATCTAGGTCCATACGATATGAAACGGTAATAGTATTCTCATCTCCAATTAAATTTTCATATGATTTTTTATCTGTTCTAATAGTTAATTTATGTTTAGCAGGAATTAAGCAAACGCCATCTTGCATCTTACCAATTCTGATTTCTGGCCCCTTTGTATCCAACATCAATGAAATTGGTCTATCTATTTCTTTTGATATTTGTCTAGCAATGTCAAACTTTCTTTTATGATCGTCAATTGTACCATGTGAAAAATTTGCTCTAATGGTTGTAACACCAGCTTCAATTAAAGCTTTCATTGTTTCATAACTTTCACTTGAAGGTCCGACTGTAGCGACTATCTTAGTTCTTAGTTCATTAAATTTCATGTTATGCCTTTCGAAATTTTTTATATAATAAAATTTTACTCTTTATTTAAAACTTGTTTTTTTAAATAATGATAAAAATACCAAAATTACTTTCCTTTAAAGATTTTTTAATTTTACATTAGTTAAGATTTGACTGCAATAATAAATTAGCAAGATAAAAAATTATTTTTCTACTAATTTTAAGGGACAAAATATACAAGGTAGATAAAAATCTACACAAAGATGGGAACAAACAAATAAGATTCAATTATTAACTTTTTAAAACACCAAAAACTTATATGCTAAAATCAATTTTGTTTCTATATCTAAAGAATCTTTCTTTGCCAAAAACATATTTTTACAATAAAAATTGCACTAAAAAAACAATATATTTTAATTTTATAAATACAACTATAGTTTGAAAAAATATTTAAAAAACAAAATTTAAAAAATTAGTAATAACATATTAGGTTCTTTTTTACTTTATATTATTTAAAATTAAAATAAATAAATCTATCTTTAAGAAGCATCAAAAATTTTTTGCACTATAAATAGTAACGTCTATCATTTGATCTTAGTAGTTTCACTGATGATGTAGCATTCTTTAAAAGTTTATTTACTACCTAAAAATCAAAAATGTATGAGGATTTATAGTCTTGGCGCTTTTGATAATGCAATTAAAAATAAGCATTCAACACGGTTAATTGCAAAATAAAAATCGTTTTTATATAACAAAGTTCAATGTAAAGAAGCAATTTAATTGTCAAAATTCCCCTTTATTAATTTTTTGTAATCATAATTTTTAAAAGCTCATCTAAACTTTAAAAACTAATTATCATTATATAGTTTATGAAGCATTGCGTTGTTCTTCCTTTTAAAAGATGACTATTTGTAATTTCTTAATATCATAATATTAAATTGTTATAAAATTATTTAAGAATTAAAATAAATTTATATTTTAGGAAAAATTTATGGAAATTGGTTTTGATAATAACAAATATATTAATCTTCAATCTGATGAAATTAGGAAGAGAATTGATAAGTTTGGCAATAAATTATATGTTGAATTTGGTGGAAAACTATTCAATGACTTTCATGCCACAAGAGTTTTGCCAGGATTTAAACATGATGCAAAATTACAAATGCTGTTAAAACTTAAAGACGAAGTTGAAATAATGTTAGTGATTGCTGCCCAGGATATAAAAAACAGAAAAATAAGGTCTGACATTAATATTACATATGAAGAGGATATTTTTAGAATTATTAATAAATTTAAAAAATATGACCTTGAGGTTAAAAATGTTGTAATAACACAATATGAAGATTCTATTCAAATCAAGTCCTTTATTCATAGGCTAACTAAACGAAGGATTAATGTTGTTAAGCAATATCATATAAAAAACTATCCCCACGACATTGAACATATTGTATCTGAAAGCGGTTTTGGCAAAAATGACTACGCTATTACTAAAAAAAGAATCATTGTCGTAACGGCGCCAGGACCGGGATCTGGGAAATTAAGTGCAATACTTTCACAACTGTATCACGACAATAAGAATAATATAAAATCTGGCTATGCTAAGTTTGAAACTTTTCCCATTTGAAATCTACAAGTAAATCATCCTACCAACCTAGCATATGAAGCAGCTACAGTAGATTTAAATGATATAAATATGGTCGACTCATTTCATTGGAACGCATATAAAATCAAGGCGACAAATTACAATCGAGATCTTGAAGCATTTCCAATATTAAATAATTTATTAACAAAAATATACAATACATCACTGTACAAATCGCCAACAGATATGGGTGTTAATATGGCAGGATTTTGTATTACCAACGATCAAGCAGTTACCATAGCCTCTCAAAAAGAAATAGTATGTAGGTATTATCAAACCAAAGTAAATTACCAACAAGATAAATGTCCAAAAGTCTATCTAAATAGATTAAATAAAATAATCAAGAATAATAATATTGACCCTAATATTATAGGATCAATAAAATTTGCAAATGAATATACCAATAAAAATAATGTAGTTTGCTCAGCTATTGAAATAAATTCTGGTCATGTTTTGTTAGGGAAAGAATCTAAGTTATTAAATTCTAATAGTGCTGTAGTTCTAAATGCCTTAAAGTACTTTGCAAAAATTGATTCAACAATTGACGTTCTAAATCCTGATGTCATAGAATTAGTTAAGGATTTAAAACAAAACTTACATTACAATCATCTATCACTTGATGTTAAAGAAACGCTTATGGCCCTTTCAATTAGTGCGCTAACATCTAAAATAGCTAAAAAAGCATATGATCAAATTAATAAACTTGCTGGTTTATATTTACATAGGACCACAATATCAAGCGAATCTGATAAAGAAATTTTAAAAAGTATGGATATATATTTAACCGAACAAGTTGAAGTAATAAAACATTAAGGAGAAATTATGAAATTTAATCGTATATTTTTTATTGTAACAGATGGTTTAGGAATTGGACCTGAGCCTCGTCAAGAAGAATTTGGTGACAAAGGTGCAAATAGCTTATTGCATGCCTCTGAAGCCTTACCACTAGAAATTCCAACATGAAAATCATTAGGTGTTACCGAAGTAGCCAAAATTGCAGGACATAATCAAAAAGTAAAAAAACCGCTTGCATATGTTGCAAAAATACATGAGATATCAAATGGTAAAGATACTCTAACCGGGCACTGAGAAATGATGGGGATTTATACAGAAGTTCCAAACCCTCAATTTACTCAAAAAGGCTTCCCTGATGATTTGGTAGCTGAACTATCAAAAGCATTTGATGGAAGAAAAATTATTGGTAATAGAAACGCTTCTGGTACAGTTATTTTAGCTGAACTTGGTCATCAACATATGGAAAAAGGAGATATGATTATTTATACTTCTCCTGACTCGACTTTGCAAATCATTGGTGATGAAAAAACATTAGGTGTTGAAAAACTTACCGAATATGCAAAAAGAGCAAGAAAAATTTGTTCCTCAAAACCAGAATGGAATGTAGCAAGAGTTATATCGAGACCCTTCGTTTATGAAAACGGAAAATTTACAAGAACATTCAACAGACACGACTTTGCAAACAAACCAACAGGGCACATTATTCTTGAGGACTTACAAAAAAAGGGTATTGAGGTTATTGCAATCGGAAAAATTAACGACATTTTTAGTGGTGTTGGTATTGATAAAGTGTACGGCCCTGCTTCTGATGATGAAAATATGGACATTGCTATCAATATCGCTGCATCTTCATCAAAGAATCAATTTATATTTGTGAACTTAGTCCAATTTGATAGCCACTATGGGCACCGAGAAGATCCGATTGGATATAGTCAAAATGTTTCAAGATTAGATATTAAACTAGCAAAACTAATTAATGCTATGAAAAAAGATGACTTATTAATTATGACTTCTGATCATGGCAATGACCCAACCTTTGGACCAGACCATACCAGGGAAGCTCTACCTTTAACAGTTTATTCAAAATCATTCATGCATCCGAAAGTTTTAGGGTCGCTAAAAGGATTAGGAACAGCTGGTAATATTGTTGCTAGAAACTTTGATATTCCTACTGTAGCAACCGGCGATGATATTTTTGATGATTTAATATAACAGCTTATCTGGCTGTTTTTATTTATAAATAAAAATACAAAAACAAAAAAAACTATAAAATTATAAATTGTGAAAAAACTAGAAAAAATTACAACTCAAAAAGAGAATTTTGCAAAGTGGTATACCGATGTCATACAAAATGGTGACTTAATGGCTTATGGCTCTTCGAAAGGTTCGATCATATTCAAACCATTATCATTTGGAATTTGAGATAATATTCGCCTTATCCTTGACAAAAAATTTAAGACCTTAGGTGTTCAAAATGTCAACCTACCTCTTTTGATTCCAGAAAGTTTATTAGCGAAGGAAAAAAATCATATTGCAGGTTTCAATCCAGAATTAGCAACAATCACTGAAGTTGGTGGAAAGAAACTTAATGAAAAATTCTATATAAGACCAACAAGTGAAGTTTTATTCGGCGATTTCTTTAAAAACGAGGTTGAATCATACAATGATTTACCTTTAATTTACAATCAATGAGTCAATGTCCTTAGATGGGAAAAAACAACAAATCCTTTTTTGAGAACAAGAGAATTTTTATGACAGGAAGGTCATACACTACACTCTAATTCACAAGAAGCACAGGAACTAACTAAGAAAATGTTAGATGTATACACCAACTTTATTGAAGAATATCTAGCAATACCTGTTGTTAAGGGACAAAAAACCGAACATGAAAAATTTGCCGGCGCCAATTATACTTTTACTGTTGAAGCAATGATGAAGGATGGCAAAGCATTGCAAGCTGGAACAAGTCATTATTTGGGCCAAAATTTCACAAAAGCATTTGATATCACATTCAAAAATAAGGAAAACAAACTCGAAAATGCTTATGGAACATCATGAGGTGTTTCGACAAGATTGCTAGGCGCGTTAATAATGACTCATGGCGATGATAGAGGAATTATTATTCCACCTAAAATTGCTCAAATAAAAGTCGACATTCTTGAATTATTTGCCTCGAAAGATCCAAGAGTGGCACATGTTGCTGAACAAATTCATGAAAAACTAAATGAATTAAATATAGAATCAAAAATAGATAAAACTAATAAAAGTGCGGGGTATAAGGCTGCCAATTCCGAAATTCATGGTACACCTTTAAGAATTGAAATAGGTCCTCGAGATCTAAACGAAAATAAGGTTACACTTGTCAGAAGAGATACACTCGAAAAGATTAGTGTCTTTATTGATGAGGCAATAAATAAAACTCAAATGTTATTGGTTGATATACAAAATAACCTATTAAGTGAAGCGAAAAAGAGATTAACTAACAATATAAGAGTAGCTTCAAACTATACAGAATTCAAGAAACTGATTGAAGATGGGTATTGAGTTATAACTAAATTTAATGGCAACGGCGATGATGAAGATAAAATCAAGGAAGAAACCGGAGCTTCAACACGGTGCATACCTTTTAATGTCAATATATTGCCAGAGTATGAAAATTGTTTCTATACAAACAAAAAAACTGATAAAGTTGTTATTTTTGCTAGAGCATACTAAATGAACGGAGATTAAATATGTACAAGAAATTACTACAAAACGAATTAAACGACGATCACTTGACAGGCAAAGCGGTTTTGGCTTTTAGAGCGGTTTGATGTCCACCATGCCAAATGATAGGCCCAGAAATCCAACGTTTAGGCACAGAAAATGAAGGAATTAATGTTTTTGACTTTGATATTGATCAAAATCGTGATTTTGCACGTGAAATGAACGTATCAAGCATACCTTCATTGTTCTTCTATGTTGATGGAAAATTAATTAATACTTCACAAGGATATATGCCTGCTGAAGAATTAATTAAAAAATTTAACAACTAAATAAAATATGATTAATTTTAAACCAAAAGCCTATTTTACAGACTTAGATGGTACATTATTAGATTTACCTAAAACAAAAGAAGGACTAAGTAAGGAAAATTTTGAAATAGTTAAAAGCAAAAACGACTCGGGAATACCTTTCATCATTGCCACTGGACGTTACGCATCAGATTTTGTTCTTAATTTAGCTAAACAAACAAATTCGCCATATGTAATATGTCAAAATGGTGGTTTGATTGTTGATTCAAATGGTGAAACCATATTAAAAAACGAAATTCAAAAAGACACTGTAATGTCTATTGTTGAAATTCTAAAAGAAAAAAAATTATTTTTCATTTTCAATAGTGGTAACACAATCTACGGTACATCCTCTAAACTAAAGTTATTCAGACCTTGAATTAAAAATTTAATTCAAAAAACTTATGATGATATTCCTCATATTACTAATGCCACAAAAATCATTACCTTTGGCGGAAGCAGAAAATATATAAGAATGATAGCGGAAGAATTAGCTAAGAAATTCAGAAACCTTTCACTTCATATTGTTTCAAAGGGTTATGCGATTGAAATTAATGACATAAACGCAGGAAAAGGAAAAGCAATAGATTATGTCTGCAGACTTCTTGATATTAATCCAATTGAAACTGTACATTTTGGAGACTCAGGTAATGACACTTCAACAATCCCTTATGTAGGGGCATTTATCGCTATGAATAATGCGTTAAAAAACATTAAAATTCAAGCCAAATGAGTAGCTGGCTCTTATAAAAAATCTGGGGTTGCTAAGGCTGTAAAAAAGATCGAAGGTAATAATAACTAATTTTATATTTATTAATAAAATCAAAAATAAGGCACAACTTTTTTTAATGGGTTGTACCTTATTTTTTTGATTGTTTCTAGCAAACTAATACAATGGTGATATTAAATCTCATAATTTTAAGCAATATTTTTAATAAAATCCTCAAAATCTAAATTGTAATGATTTGTTAAATCTAAAATTTTATCTTCAAAATAAATTTCAAGACTGTTTTGCGATTCAAGAAGGGTTTTATCTGTATCGATATCTTTTATAAATGTTTGAAGATAATAATTCATTATTTCTTTTGTTTTAGTTTCAATATTTAAATCTTTAAATGCATTAGACAAATCATTTTTAAAATTATTCACTAATTCATCAATTTTTCCAAGCAAATCAATTCTAGTTTTTACGGTTTGATAATTAGCATCAGTCGAAAGGAATTTATCCAATAAAATATTAACAACATCATGATATGAATTTATTTCGATTGGATATAATAAAAACTTTTCATAATATTCTTTACCAAGGCTACCGTTTTGAACCTTGTCATTATAAACGTCTATTAATTTATTGGCAGATAATAAAAAGTCAATCAATTGTTTGTTAAATGTTTCCTTTTTTTCCCATCACAAATCATGTAAATCATAAAATTTTTGCAATTTAGGCATATCAATATTTAAATTATCATCATATAAACCATATCTTTGTATTCTTAACTCTAGTTGTAAATCTGAAAACGCTTTTTCTAGTTCGCCAAAAAACATTGTTTTAGGTGTATAAAGTTTTTGATATTTTTCTTCGATGTTTTCTTGGGAAGTTAAAGGATCAGTAAAATCATAAACATAATTGTTTCTATTAAAATAGGTATATAAAAGTGTTAAAAATCTTTTTAATAAAGGTGTATCAAGATTTTTGACTAATTGTCTATTAATAATAAATTTTTCATAATTTCAATAAAGTCCTTTGTCGTTATAATCCTTTTCTAGAACTTTTTTTAATTTATCATTAAAAACAAAAACATTTTTAAGTTCGTTAGGATAAAGTGGGGATGGGTCATTAGGATTATAAAAGTGCTGGCTGATTTGCTGTCTGACACCTTGCTCATATCTTTCTATAAATGCTTCGGTATTATAATAATGTCTCAATCCCGCTTTTTTAACTTCTTCAACATCTTTTAGATAAATTGGCAGTATTTTATTCTTAAAAATATTATTTAAGTATTCTGCCTTATAATAGCCGTCTGAGATTTTGAATTTTTCATCATTAAATTCTGAATTATCATTAAGAAACTTGCTAAATCTATAGTTACTTTGGTAGTAATCTTTATATTTTTCTTTAAAGTAATTATATTGTTCATTAAGTTCCTTAACATCGTAATTAAGAGCAAAAAATTTTAAGGTTGGTTTATCCTCGCCTTTGTACTTATATTTTAGTAGAATGTATAATTCAGCACTAGGATCGTTAATAATATATTTTTCGTCTTTTAATTGTTTAATGAAATTTTTATCAACAACCTTGATCTCGTTATATTCTAACTCATCCTTATTTGTTATTTTTAAAACCTTAGTATTATCTTTTAAATCTTTAAATAATTCTGGTTGAAATGGAACTTCTTCTTTTAAAACCACACTATTTTGTCTATCCATTGAAGGTTTAGTTTCTTTCGCTGGTAGCACAGTTTCTTTCTTCATTTGATAGGATTGACCTATCCTAATTCCGCCTAGCAAAGCGCCAACAACAACGCCCGTTCCAAAAATAAGTGGAAGTGCAATAGCTAATGCTTTCCTTTTTCTATTTTTTCTTTCTTCTTGCGAAACATTTCCATCTTGCATATATATTCTCCTTTTCATTTTATTAGCAATTTATATTAATATTTGATATTCGAAAATAAAATAACGCTTATTTTTTAAACGAATCTACAAATTTATTCTTTTATTTACTAATAGATTTTTCTATCTAGTTTTTACCGATAGATACGCGAAAATTTTAAATTATTTTTTATGCTTTTTGAAAAAAAAAAAAAAAAATAGCGAAAATATAAAAAATAAAATTTTTAAACCTTAAAACTATGCTTTTAAACTTTTTTTTAAAATTTAATTCTTGTTTTTTGCATTTTTATAATTTTTCTCTTGTGTAAAATTCTTTTAAATTTTTAAAAAATTCGATTTTTTTCATAATTAATTCCTTTTAATAACAAAAATCTAGACATTAATTTGTCTAGGTTTTTAAACTGTATACATCAATATAGGTTTATTTTTTATAAAAAAATTAATATCAAAGTTATTGCAAAAAACATTTTTGCTAAAAAAACTATTTAAACCAGCAAGATTTATAATGTCTTGCTAAAAATCCGTGTTCATACTACACATCATTATTTTCTTCTATATTTTTTGCACTAGCATTTTTTTTATATCAATATTTCTTTTTATACCAATAGTAATGTTCTATCACAAATAAAAGAATCCTGGCAATTGTAAAAAGCGGTAATATAAATAAGGGCAACATAAAAGTGTCTCATTATGCACATCCGTCTTGCAATAAATGCAATTCCGATCAATAAAATAGGTGGTCACAACCCAAATATAATATTTTTCCATTAAAACAATTGTTTATGCCATTTTTTAAAATTATTTTGAGCAATAACAAATTCTTTATTTTGCTCAATTTTTATCATTAACCCCCACTAATATATTGATTATCTATAAAAATAAATCAATTATAAGGCTAAAAACTTCTTGATTTTTTAGTTTTTGAATTTGCTTGCACTACTAAAATAACTTACAAACTTATTAATATTTTGAATTATTCTTATTATTTTTAAAAAAACATAAATCAATTTTTTTATATTTTCCAACCTAAATCGTAATGCGTCAATAAATTACTATTTTTATTCTGTCTACGGAAATAATCGTATGTTGTTGCTCCACCTACAAAGGCGGCTACAAGGTATTCATTTCCTTTAACTTCTTGATGAGTTCTTGCATTATCTAATAAAGCAGCAACGGAAAAAATTCCATCTTTACTTGGATTTTCCTTAAATTTTGCAAAGCCAAATCCTGCAATGGTATCTACAGTTGCATATAAATCCTCTATGCTCGTAAGTTTTTTATCTTTTTTAGCTAAACTAATTGCCTGATCAATTAAATTATGGTAATTGTCTAGCGGAAATTGATTTCATTTATGATTTTTAACATAACTGTCATTATATAAATTTGGTTTTCATTGCGTAGCGGCGCTGAATATATCTTTAGTGTCCTGCTGATTAAAATATCCAGTTTGATCGTTGCTAATTTGCACTCACATATGTGCAAATTGCGCTAGTGTTCTATCCGAACTATTTGATTCTGTATATGTATAATTATTTTGATACTTTGTTTCGCCGTTATTTTTAAATCCTTTAATAAAATCCTTTTCTTTAAATTTATTAATTAAATTAATATATTTAGGATTTAAAGATTTTTTTGCTTTACTAATAAGAATTTCGCCTATGAACTCAAGTGAATTGAGCACACTGTAAAGACGCTTTGATTCATAGTATCTGCTAAAAATAAATTCACGTTCAATTTGTTCTTCTTGTTGTACGTTAGAAGCTCTTTCAATCTTTTGTTTAAATTCCTTTATATATTGTTCTTCAGGAGCATTAAGAATTTGCTTCTTATTTTTTTCTGGATCAGAATTGCTTGTTTTTAACTGTTTTAATCTAGTTTCAACCCTTTGTACAATTAATTCTTTTCTAACATTTGATATAATATTTTCTAATTTAGTTAAGGAATCAGCATCATCTAACATACCGTTATATTTTGATTTTGAATCATTACTTTTTAGTTTACTAATCATTGTTTTTAAATCGCTTAGTTTTCTTTGATATGATCTTAGCTCAGGAATAATAACATTTTCAATTGTATTTTTATCAGGAGCTAATTGAACTCTTTGGTTAAAGATATTTAATACTGATTTAGGTATTCCGCTTTTATCAATTATTAAATAATCAATATATCCATGATATAAAGGAATTGTATAATCGTTAAATTTCTTTAACTCCGCTGCACTATTAAATGTTCTTGCATCATTAACTAACTCTTCATATCGTTTAATTCCATTAAGAACATTTTTGCTTAGTAAGCTCTTGTTGTCTCTTATATATTTTTCAAGATTCTCAGAACTACTTCAAAATCTCGTCAACTCTCTTTTGTACTCTAGAAGATCATTTCTAATTTCTTCTAGCTGTGCTGCATCGCCTGCAGATGCAATCTTTTTAATATAAGCTTTTTCTACTAATAAATCGGTTTTAAATGAATCTTTTAGCAATCTAACCACTTCATTTGCCTTTTCTACAAATTGATTTAATTTATCAATATCATTTTCTTTTGTTATACCCAACTTATCCTTATAAGATTCGCGAAGCTTAGACAATTCTTCATTAACTTGTTGACTATGAACTAGTTCATTACCGCTTCCAACATCAGATGATTGTAAATCCGTAATTCTATTAATCTTTTCTAAAACCTGGTCAAATTTATTTATTTTAGCAAGTAATAATCTTAATTTTTCTGATGTATCAGATTTTGAAAATTCTTCATTTCAAACGGATGTTTTGGTTGCTACATCAATATTTTGAATTTTAGTCTTAATATTATTAACCAATTCATTGAGATTATTTAGTTTGGTTTCCAATGCTTGCACTTCTTGATGATTATTAATTTTAGTACTTATTTTTGTAAAACTATTAACCAAAATATTCTTTAAGTTATTCTTTGAATTCAAGGAGTTTGCTTGATTATGGTTATCATTAGGTAAAGCTAATTTATCAATGAAATTATTGTAATTCGCCTTAACTGCTTCAATATAAATTAAAGCAACTTGTTGCATCCTATTTTCGTCTGGAAAGCCATTTATAGCATCGATTCTTGCTATAAACACTTTTTTAGAATCACCTAAATGTTTGAAAGTGTTGATATGATTTTTAGCTAATACTTTCATTGTTAGCAATAATTGTTTTTCTAATTCACTAACCGTATGGTCAGAAGATTTAGGGTGGGTTCTATTAAATCTTGCTGCAAGATTCGTTTTATTTTGTGCTTCAAAATATTTTTCTAACACTTGCTTATAATAAGCAACTTTTTGACTTCAATCATCTGGAAAAGCAGTCTTTACTTGGAGTATAGTTGTTGCTTTATTTAATTCAGTTTTGATTGCTTGTTTTGCAAATGCATTATTTTCACTATATTGTAGTAAATCAACTTGCGGAGCCTTTTTGCTAATCTCATCATTAAGTTTGCTTAATTCAATTGCTTTATTTATAAATTGATCAATTGTATTTAAATTATCAACACCTACACTTAATACATTAATTGAATGTTGCGCCTCACTACTATTCTTATTTGGATAAGGAATATTATTAATAATTAATTTTAATTTACTCTTAAATTCAGATTTAATTTCATTTATCAAAGAGTTAGCTTCATCACCATCTTGGATAGCGTCAAGTTTTTTATTATATTGATCAAACCTTGTAGCATCTTTGTTATTAAGATTTTTATAGGCTTCAACCAACTTCCTAGATTCATCATACTTAATTTTAAAATCATTAATTTGAACTATTATGTTTTGCATTGTTTGGATATCTAAAGCATTTGAAATTGTTTTATTAAATGTTGTTTTGTTACTATCCTTAGCAAATAAAGAAAGAATGTCTTTGGCAGTTTTCACTTTTTCATTAAATTGCTTAGCCTCATTTGTTAACCTAGTTATTTCACTATGATAATTTAAATAATTTATTCCTTCTTGTCTAAGTAAGATTATATATTTATTTTGTTGATTGATATTTAGAAAAATCAATTGCTTTACTTGTGCAATTGCTTTTGCTCTTGCAATTTCAACTTCAATTTCATTTGCCAGTTGCGACGAAGTATCTGCTTCTTGCAATTTATCTAATCTCGTTTCAAAATCTCTAAGCTTAATTTCTTCTTTCTCATTTAGTGACTTATATTCGTTAAGTTTTAAAGTAGCATTGCTAAATTGATTTCTAAATTGTTCTATCTTATTCAACACATTTTGAATATTGCTTGCATTATTTGCATTTTCAATTTCCATCATTAATTTAGCTCTATTCCCAACCTTTCCAATTTGGGCTAGTTTATTTCTTGATTCAAGTACTTTTTGATTAAATATTTTAGCATCATTAACTTGGAGCTCAATTTGTTGCTTCGTAGTTGCTTTAAGAATTTCATCCCTATAATACTTATGAGCAGCCTGAGTTAGATTATCTTTGGCAATCAATAAATAATCAATAACACCATGATATAAAGGAACCACCTGTTCAATTATGCTCTGCAACTCATTTGGATTAGTTTGAGTTCTTATATGTTTAATGAATTCATCAAATGTTTTGAATTTTGTGCCATTAATTATTCTTTCATTATCGGGCTTGGCAGCGTTTTCTAAAAGTTTGTCTCTATGATCAAAAATATAAAAACCGATATAAGGGGATGTCTTTTTTCAAAATACATCCATTTTATTTTTAACTTCAGATGCATTATTCATTATAGTCTCAATTGAACCTACGCCAATAGCCTCTTTGATTTGCTTTAAAAATACTGACATCATTAATGTATCTCTTTTTACAAATAACATTTTTAACCTAGTATATGCGGCCTTTACTTCACTAACAATAGATTTTAACTGCATTATTTCAGATTGATTATTAGCGCTAAAGGTGTAGTTTAATAATTTTTCTCTTAAACCTACTATGTTTTGATTTACATCTAAAACATCTTCCGCCTTGCTACCGTAACTAATGTCAAATTCATTTTTTTCGAGATCAATAATGGATAAAATATCTCTTTGTAGTTCAACATACCACTTGATCTTATTTTTAAGTTCCTTTAGTTTTTCTAAGTTATCTGCTCTTGAAAACAAATCATTGTAGAACATTTTTTTGGTAATATCTGTTATCAAATTTATCAGGCTATTTAAGTCATCAACCTGCTCTTTATATTTCCTTAATTTATCATGCAAAATTGTGACTTCTTCATTGACCAAAATAACTTGATTTATCTTAAACGAATCAACTAATTGAGTTTTAATTGTTGCTTTTGATTGGGCGGAATTACTATCTTGTGGATAAGCAAGATTTTGAATAAATTCAATCGCATCATCAGCAATAGCTTTATTAATAATTTGATGCGGTTTTTCAAAAATATCTTGATCTATAGCAAAAATTATACCATCAACTAAGATATCATTAATTTGCTTATGCAATTGTTGTTTTTTGCCTTCATCGACCACTAATAAACTATCAATTTTAATCTTTGCTTGTTTTTTAAATTCAGTTATTAATAGTTGACAAAATTCTTGCAAACTCAAACCTTCGCTATCACTTGCGTTCTTTTGAGGATATGTATGACTTAATTTATTGGTTACAAAATAAGAATTAATACCAAAGTACTTCTCAGCCAATTTCTTGAGTGTTTTAATATGCTGAGGTCAACTTTTAGGAAGGGTTTGTTCTAATTCGGCAACTGAGGTTGCAGAATCAAAACCTTCCAAAATTTTAACTAGTGCATGCGAATTGCTTTCGCTATATTCAATGGTTTTTGCTAATTCTATCAATTCTTTGAGCTTAGTATCAAATGTTTGTATCTCTTGCTTCTTTATTGTAACTTCACTATTGTTATTTAAAGCTTGAACTTCATCCTTAATTTTTTTAATTGACTTAGCAACAAAATCATTATTTTTCTTAGGATAAGAAACCCGATCAATTAACTTAAATGTTTCTTCTTTTTTATTTTGCAACTTTGCAGATTCAACTACTAAATTAATGCCAATATCATTAGTTTTTTTATCTATTTCGCTTTTATAGTCTTCTTTTTGTTTGGTAGATAAATCAACTAAATTATCAATTACATCAGCTGCTTTGGCTCTAAGTAATTCTAATCTAATGTTCTCAAGATTTTTTATGTCAGTAACACTATTAATTAACTTATTTATTTTATCCTTCCGAAAGGCATCTACAATCAATGAAACCTCATTATTTATTGTGGTTATTTCATTTTTTAATAAATCTAAAATATCGTTAATAGGATACAAGCCCTCTTCGCTCTGAACAGAATCAATTTTTGCATTAAATAAATTTCTTGAATTCTGTGAAGTCGCATCATTAATAGGATACGGTATTTTTTGAATCTTTTGCTTGGAATTTTGTTTTTGAGCTTCAAATATTTTTGCATTAATATCAGTTAACTCTTGTTGTAAATCCAAACTATTTCCAGATATTTTTTGGGTTATTTCTTGCTTTTTAGTTTCTTTAACTAGATTATCCAAATCGGTTAATCCATCAATTAATTTATAGGCGGTTTCACGTTTTGCATTATATATATTTAGTTTTAAAACTTCTTCTTCTTGCTCATTGGTTAGAGAACTCAATTCATCAAGTAATTTTGCCTGATTTTCAACTGAAATAGGATACTTAATGCCTTCAATTAATTCCTTATATTTTTCTATCTTGCTTTTTAAATCGTTATTAGCTAATTTATTTATTTGGTCTTTATTAATTGACTCATCTAATTTATCATTTAATTTCTTCTTAGCCAAACTAGGTTCTATTGGATAAGAAAGAGAATTTATTCTATTTTTAGCGTTATTAATAGCTACTTCTAGTTCGCTAAGTTCCTTTTGTTTTAAGTAATAACTATTTTCATTTGTTATATTGTTTAATTGTGATTTTAAAATAATTTTAGCTTTGGCGTTACTTAAAGGATAAGGTAATTTGTCAATCTTAGCAATAAGATCAATTTTGTAGGCTTCATTCAAAACCGCAACCATTTCATTGTATGATTTGTTATCTAATTTTTTGATTAATTCAGAAGATTTTGTTGTCTTGTCAAGATTAGATAAAGCTTTGATTTTTTGTATTATTTCTTGTTTATCTTCTTGTAATGCTTGATTAATTTTTTTGTTAAATATTTCAAATTTATTTGATTCATCAGCCTTATTGAATTCTATATTTAAATTATCTAAATGCTTAGGGTTTATTTTTTCCAAAATTCCTTTAGAATTAAAAATATTTTTCTCAATTTCTTCCAGTTCTCGTGCTCATTTATTACTTAATAAATTTGTATCATTAGACATAGTACTAAAATCAACTTCAATCTTCTTAATAATTGAAGTAATTGCTTCAGATTGTTTCGATTTAACTGATGGGTATTCTAATCCTTTAGCTTTTTCAATTAAATTTTGTTTCCGAGATTGACGATATTGAGACTCATTTTCATTTTTTGCTGCATTAATGTTTTTCAACAAAAGATCAAAGTTATTTTTATCAACAGATCTATTTAATTCCTCCTTTAAAGCTTGTTTTCTTTGCGCTATATTATTTTTTAATGGGCTTTTATCTAAACTATCAATTGCTTCCTTTGCCTTTTTAATTTTTTCTGGAATTGATTTAATTAGATTTTCTAGTACTTCAATTTCATTACTATTTTTAGCTAAATCAATCTTCGAATTCAATATGATAGTTGCAGGGGCTGGCTGAGGAGTATCCTTATAATAATCAAGTTCTAAAATTTGTTTTTTTAATTTATATTTAGCAATCTCGACTTCAACTTTTTCAAGATCACTTTTATTAATTATTGTGGTAATTAACTTTTTGAGTTCAAATTTAACATTATTTACATCAATAACATCTTGCAAACTTAAAGAATCGATTAAGTCTCTAGCCTTATGAAGTTCGGCAACAAAATCTTTAGTTTGCTCCTTAATTTGATTATAAGAATTATCATCAATAACTATTTGATCAATAACATTATCGAATTGAGCTTTTGTTTTATTAAAATTATTTTTAATCGATACATCTGAATTACTATCATTAACATAGTCGCTCATTGAAATTAGTTTCTTAATTTCCTCTTTTTTATCTTTTAACCTTGCCTCATTGACTATCTTTTTTATATTTTCATAGTCGTCATTAGCCTCTATTCTAGCATTAAATGCACTAACTAATTCTTGGCTTAAATTGGTTAACTTAGTTATTTCTATCTTCGCCTCGACCACATCGCTAGCATGTGCATTAGCAATCTTTTTAATTAATTCATTAAATTCTTGATCGGTGTAAGAATCTCTTAATTTGCTCCAAAGTTCTAATTGATTCTTTTTTGATATTTTATTAATAGCTTGTTTACTTGATTCAATGTTAATTGTTATATTAATGATTTTGTTATCTATTTCAGTAATTTTTTCAGAAATTCCAACACCATTCGAATCAGTATAATAACTTTTAATCTTGGAAATAGCTGGGGCATCATTGCTTCCAATGTTAAAAACGCCATCGCTTTTTGGATATGGGAGAGATTCCACCTTATTATCAAGTGCTAATTTATTTGATTGGTTATCAAGTGCATTTTGAACCAAAGTATTTAAATTATCAAATTCTTCATTTGTATTTGCTTCATCAAATTTTTCTTTTATTTCATTAGAAATTACTAACAAATTAGATAGTTTTGTATTAACAATAGCAATATTTCTTTTTATTTTTTCGATTATAGATTGGTAATTGATTACTTGTTGCAAATCTTGTAAGGCTTCAATTTGAGAAATTATTTCAAGAACTGCTGGGGCTTTATCCTTATGTGGATATTCAAATTTCTTGACCTCGTTAATTAATTTATTTTTTTGATTTTGCAACTTAGCGTTTATTACTACTTTTTGAATTTCATCATATGTTTTAAAAGTACTATCATTTATTTTTTCTTTAAACTCTTTAGATTGATCAGATGTCAATAAATTAAGTTTTTCTATTTCGGCAATTGCCTCATTTTTATCCTCATTTTTAGCATCTTGAATTATTCTTTTAAGTTCATCAAATTCATTATTATTTGGAGGTAAAAAATTAGAGTTATCAAGTTTATTGTTTAAACGTGTCTGTTTTTGCGGATTTACTTTTTTAATATCATCCTTATAGCGATTTATTTTATCAGCTAAACTATTAATTATTGAAGCTATATTTTTAATTTTTTCTAATTTTTGATTTTGACCTAATGTAGAATCATTTTCAATATTATTTATCTCATTAATCATTTCTTTTATTGCAGGAGCATCTTTACCAGAAGGATAAGGAAGCCTATTAATCTCAGATTTAATAATTTCAATCTCGTCCCCTGCTTCCAAAGCAATAATAAGCTCTGAGTCAACAATAATTTTCTTTATTTCATCCAATGCGATATCTAAGGCTTTATTAATTTTCTTAACTAAATCATTTTGTTTTTCGCGTTGGCCAACATCTTTAATTTTATTGTTAATCAAATATGCTTTGATTTTTTCTAGTATAACATTTAGCTGATAAATATTCGTGGCTTCATTTATTTCATCATTTATCGAATCGCTTAATTGCATACTAAAACTTAATGAGCCAAGTTCATTTATTAGATGCTTTTTCATATCATTAAATAATTTCAATGCTTCAATTTCGATATTTTTATACTCATCCTGCGTAGTATTTTCAGCATTAATTTTCTCTTTAAAAACATGATATTGTGAAGAATTATATGATTTTGAAACACTCATTAATGCTTCATTCTTTGCCTTTTCTAATATAGATTGGGCCTCGGTTATAATGTTACGTAGGTCATTTTCAGTGCTTGATTTATTAGCAATTATGGATTCAAAATTAGACTTTTTGTCACTTTGTGCAAGACGCATAACTATTTCTGAAGCAACTTTTCTCAAATCTTCTGTATTTGCTAATAATGCATCAATATCTTTTTCTATCTTTTTGATTTCATTCTCTGTTTCTGCTTTAATTAATTCACTATTAAATTTATCCCTTGTTGTTGAATTTTCTATTTTATCGGCCTTATGTTGAACATGATCCTTGAAATCCTTAATATAAGTATTTATTTGATTAATAACATCAAAAATTTGTGAAGGATTATGAATTTCGGTATTTAATTTTTGTTCTATAGCAGTCTTGAAATTTGAAATATTTAGTCTTTTAATCAAATCCTTAGCTTCTGCTTGCAAAATCGAAAGAGCTATTGTATCGTTTACTTCAACCATAACTTCATCTAAATTTTTATTATCTAAATTGTTTACCTTATTAACTAATTCTTCGATCATAGGAGATAAAATTGAACTATCATTAATTTTCTGTATCAAGGAGCTATTAATTATTTTGATAAAATCAGCTTTATTTTCAAACTCTAAAGCCTGAAAGAATTTATCTTTAATATCCGTTATTTGTTTAAGATCAAAATTATCACTTTTTAACAAGGCGCCATACATTTTTTTTATATATTGATCGGATACTCTTGATAACAAAAATTGAGCTTCATTTTTATTAATTTTCTTTGCCCTATCAAATGTATTAAACACTTTTTCAAAAAATATTTCATTTTCTACGGTCTTAATTAAGGCTTCAATTTCATTTTGATTTATTGCCTTATTTTGCTTGTTATAAAAATAGTTTTTCGTTCTTGCAACAATCAATTTTGATACAAGGTCCAAAAGTTTTTTCCTTTTATCATTCAATATTTTTTCAATCTTGTTATTGATATCGTTAAGCTGTTCAATTGTTGTTGAATCCTTTGCTTTTTTAACCAAATTATTTCTTTCTAATCCGTAAGATAGCGCTGAAAGAGTATCCAGTGTGGCTATTTTTTGTTTAATAAGTTCGATGTAATTTAATGATTTTGTATCCTTGATTTTATTAATTAAGTCTGCCTTTTCTTCACTACTAAAATTAGAATTTTTCGTTATTTCTTCAATTAAATCCTCCTTAATTTTTTCAAACGTTCCCCGCTCACCACGTTTAGCAAGATATAACAAAATATTAGATTTTAGTCTAGCTAAATCTTCATTATTTGCTACTTTATCTAGTTCTATATAAAATTCTTTAGCTTTATTTTTATCGATTAGAACAACCTTTTTAATTAACAAAATAATTTCATTTTCATATTTTATAAAGTCCACAACTTCTTTCTTTGTGTAGATTTTTTGTTCTAATGAATTAATTTCATCTGCTTTATTTTTTTCAATATTTTTAAGAGATTTTGAAACTATGTTATCAGCAAGATTTTTTATTTCTTCTATATCCTTTTTGTTTTCTGCTATTACCTTATTAATCAGTAAAGCAATCTTTTCTTGATTTTGTTTTGTATACTTATTGAAATAAGCATTTTTTAGAAATGCTTGCACTTCAATTTTAAGAGAGCTATCATTATATAAAGAATCGGATTGTTTTTTTAATATATCCTTTAAGTAAAAATAGTTTTGTTTTAAATCCAATTGATTTTTTAAATGCGAATCCAAAAGAATATATGTTCACGTCCCAGCAGTCATTAATGTTGCCGATCCAGCCATTGTATATAATACATTACGTCTTTTTTTATTCAAATTTTTAGCCATATATCACCTCTATAATATACTAAGTATTATATATATATATATTGCTTAGATAAAAACTTTTTTATGATAAAAATCAGCAAAAACAACAAAAAACATATTTTTTGGTTTTTATTCTTTTTATGAATATTTTATTATTTATATAGAATAGACATCAAAAAATAAGCACTATATTTTCATTTATAAAAAAATAAAATTTTAGAAATTATAAAGAAAAAACCATCTTAATTAAGAGGTTTTTTGTTTACATGCTAAGATTGTTTTGGTATATTTACCTTGCTTTTTAATTCTTTTTTTCTTGCTTCGAATCGCTTTTAGATTCTATTGTTTCAAATGAAAATTTCACTAAAAATTTCACCTTATCTATTATTCCGTTTTTATTGATAACATTTATTTTGAAAATAAAGTCTTCATTCTTAATTTCTTTTTTTGCCACAACATTTCTAAAGTATTCGTGTATTTTAGAAAATAATGTCTTTATTTCAAAACCAGTAACATTCTTCTTATTTTCAATAAAAAATGTTTTATTGTTCATAGTAAAATAATATGAAATAGCTAGCTTTAAACTAGTTAATTGTTGAATAAAATATTTAAAATCAATGTCATATTTATTTTTATCTTTAAATTTTTTAAACTCATCTTGCAGCTTCACCACTGCAATTTCCTTATCGGAATTTTTATCTAAAGCAAACACAAATTTCTTATTATCAAAATAACTATCTAAATTATAGCCAGTCTTATAAAACGAGTAGTTTGTCAAAAGATGAACTCCATATTCTCCATTTTGATTCGATATTTCAACTTTCTTGTCCAAATCAAACAATTCGCTTGCTGGTATTTCCTTTTCAAGCACAAATGTTGAAATTGTGTTGTTTTCAGATTTTTCGCTCTTTTCGAATTTAACATCACGTTCGCTATCATATAAGTAATTTACACTTCTCGACTGATTTGTTGAATAAAATATCGAAACACCAGAAATTACACCAATTGATGCAATTATTCCAGAATACATAAAAATAGTTGTCAATAGTTTTTTAATATTCTTTTTAGGTTTTGCCGATAAAGAATTATTCATATCACCTTTAGACTCGATTTTTTTGTTATTCTTTCTCATTAACTACTCCTATATATGTTTTAGCTCTTATCTTCAATTAAAATTTCTTTAATTCTATTAGCTATATTTCTAACTAATTTATCATCATTATTTAAAACCTTATTTTGCAAATAATGAACAAATAATGCCATAATACGATATCTATAAAAATCTAGTGGTTTATGTTTATTATATGATCGCCAAAATTGTTCCTCGATATTTTTATTAACTTTTAAATTTTCAAACATAAATGCAATATCTAAATATCTAGAACTGCGATAAGCAATTGATCAGTCAATCACATAAATACCTTGATTATCATCTCATAAAATATTTTCAAAATTAAGATTATTATGACAATTTGCATCAATCTCAATTTCTTTTATTCAGTTTACAATTTGAGAGATGAGATCATTACTACCAATTTCAATAACTAAATCTTTTTTATTTACATTATCCAAATATCACTTTATTTTTTCATACAATATGTAGTTAGGGAATTGAACATTTGAATCGTGATAGGTTCTCATAATTTTAGCCAATATCTTAATAGTTCTATGAGTTAATTGAAATTTATCCTTTCTAGTTAGCCATCTTCAAATAATTTTATTCTCATCTTCATAAATAAAAGTTGGAACAAAATAAAAATCTTCAATTGTCTTAATTTTAAGACGGTTATCAAATTGATTGTGGTGCTTATGCACAATAAATTTGTTGTTAATTATTGAGGTTCTAGTTTTATATACATTTAGGGACTCAGGAATTATATCCTTATTAATTGTTAAATAACGATAATCACTCTCATATTCTGCCTCGCGGTATGTATTAACCAAATATATGTAATCATCAAAAACATCCTTGTCTAAATTAAAATAGTCAATAATCATTTTTTTATCAATTCCAATGTTAATGTGCAGTAGTACAAAATCAAAATATGGGGAGTTAAGAGATACGCTATCCATATCCACCAACTTAACAAAGTTATACTTGTTAACTATAATATTATGTTTTTGGATATTATTGTGACTCAAAACTTGTTCTTCATCTTTGTACTTATGAAGCAATTCATGATATTTTTTGTCTTGAATAATAAACTTATTTCAATTAAATTTTTGCACCTCAATATTACACTCATGAAAACTCTTTACACAATTAAATATTGAATAAATAGTGACCTTTTTAAATTTTATATGAAATAAATCTTCGCCCGGAAATCATTTTTTTATATATATTCCGTCTTTAGCAAAAATATAATCCTTAAAATGTTTAATAACAATAAATTCATTCTCACATTCAGCATCAAATTTATGTTTAGGTATTCTTATTTGTACTCAAAGATTATTATACTTAGCAATAAAATATGTCTTATTTAATTCATGACGATAAAAACGGACATGAGAAATTCTCTTTGCAACTTCTTCATCAAAAGTAGTTCTAATCATTTCAAACATTCTTTCAATTTCAAACAAATGCGAATTATCAATAATATGATTGTTTTTTTCTTCTAAATACATAGATCTTCTTTATAATTTTGCCTTATATTCTTTATCATATTCAACTATTAACTTATCAACCCTATCTAAATAAAGTTTGTCATCAAATGGTTTTATTGCATGTTTATTTATTCATAAAACAATTAATGCATTAACTATAATTTTATGAGCAAGTAAATATTTATGTTCAAAATCATCTCCATAAGCATCCAAAAATATTTTTTCCTGTTCCTTGCTAAGATTTGATGATTCAATAAAATATGCTAAATCAAAATGTATATCGCCCATTGTTGCATACTCTCAATCTGTTATAAATATCCCTTTTTCATTGTCGATAAAGTTAAATAATCATAAATCATTATGAACAGGAGCTGAATTATCAATATTTTTTAAAAATAAGTTAATTTTTTTGTAATGTTTGTCTAAAATTGGAATTTTACGACCTAACTTAGATATTGTTTCGCGATAAACCTTAAACCTTCTAGCTATTTGATTTTCCTTATAAAACTTTAATTTTGAATTATGAAGAGTAATCAATTTATTACCTATCTCTTTTAATTGTTCATTTGTTAATGTATTTGGATTTAGGATATCTCCTGGAATTCATTCATTAATAACCATGGTTTCATCTTCGGATATTGTTTTAGGAACAAAACTAAAACAATTTAAAATACTATTAGGTGTCTTATGATTGAAAGAATCAAACTTTTTTATTTTAATGAATTGTTTATTTTCTTCATCAAAATATGTGGTGTTGGTATATCCTTGATTTTTAACTAACTTCATTCTTATTCCTTAAAAATCAATATTAGATACATATTTAGCATTTTCTTCAATAAAGTCATGTCTTGGTTCAACTTCTTCACCCATTAGTGTTGTAAATACGCGGTCGCAAACAGCTACATCATTAATTTGTACCTGAAGCATTTTTCTAGCATCAGGATTCATAGTGGTTTCTCACAACTGTTCAGCATCCATTTCTCCAAGCCCTTTATAGCGTTGTATAGAGATAGCTTTTCTATCATCAAATTTGCTTAATATTTCTTCTTTTTGAGCATCGTTGTAGGCGTATTCAACTCTCTTTCCCGCAACTATTTTATATAGTGGAGGTAAGGCTATATATACAAAACCATATTCAATCAGCGGTTTTAAATAACGATAAAAGAAGGTTAAAAGCAATGTTGAAATATGAGCACCATCAACGTCAGCGTCAGTCATAATAATAATTTTGTGATATTTTAGTTTATTAATATTAAAATCATGTCCAATACCAGTACCTAAAGCATGAATAATGGTCTGAATTTCTTGATTTGATAAAAATTTAACCTTATCATTTTTTTCAGCATTTATTACCTTTCCTCTTAAAGGCAGTATAGCTTGAATAGATCTATCCCTTCCGCCTTTCGCTGAGCCACCAGCAGAATTCCCTTCGACAATAAATAATTCTCTTATTTCCGCATTCTTAGATGAACAGTCTGCAAGTTTCCCAGGAAGACCGCTAAATTCCAACCCATCTTTTTTTCTTGAAGCTTCCTTGGCAGCATTAGCAGCTAATCTAGCACGTTGTGATTGCAAACATTTGTTAATAATATTTTTAGCAATATTAGGATTTTCAGCTAAATATCTTTCTAAAGACTCTGAAACGACTTTATTCGTTGCATAACGCGCATTTGCTGAGCCAAATTTTGATTTTGTTTGACCATCAAAAACAGGATCACTATGCTTAATAGAAATAACTGCAATAAGTCCTTCTTTAGAATCCTCTTTGCTTATTTTTTCATTTCCCTTAAACAATCTATTTTCCTCAGCATATTTATTAAAGATTCTTACTATAGAATCATAAAACCCATTTTCATGTGTCCCGCCCTCAGTAGTTTGAATATTATTAGCATATGAAATAACTGTTGATTGATAGGCTTCATTATATTGAAAAGCAACCTCTACTAAAATTTCAACTTGCTTTGGCGGTTTGTTATTAGCAATCTGCTCCTCAGTTGGTTTGTCAACATCACTAAATGTGCCTAAGGCATAAATAACTTCTGGGTTTATAGTCTTTTTACCTTTATTAAGTTCTTTGACGTAGTCAACAATACCCCCATCAAAACAAAAAGTTTTTTTAGTATCTTTTGTTAAATCAATTAGGTTAAACATAAGGCTCTTATTCAAATAAGCCACCTGCTTAATATGATCGCTAATAGTACTAAAATCAAAATCTATTTTATCCATAACCGTATAATCAGGATGGAATTTAATTCTTGTGCCAGTTTCACTGATAGGCACTTCACCAATAACTCTTAAATCATCAATGGGTTTTCCACCATTTTCATATTTTTGATAATGTAATTTACCTGCTCTTTTTACTCAAACTTCAAAAGAATCACTTAAGGCATTAACCACAGAAGCTCCAACACCGTGTAATCCACCACTAACTTTATAGTTGCTTGAGTCAAACTTTCCGCCAGCATGCAAAACTGTTAAGATTGTTTCAACAGCAGATTTTTGTGTTGAAGGATGGATGTCGACAGGCATGCCACGTCCATTATCCTCAATCTCAATAAAATTATCCTTATGCAAGGTAACGCTTATCTCAGTAGCATAACCAGCCATTGCCTCATCAACTGAGTTATCTAAAATTTCTCAAATAAGATGATGAATTCCTCTATAGCCGGTTGAGCCAATATACATTCCTGGTCTAACACGTACAGGATCTAACCCTTCAAGAACTTGAATATCACTAGCAACATATTTTTTTTCCTCAGGCATTTTTTCTCCTTACAATATAATTGCTTTGCAATTATAATAAATAAATTATATCAAAAAGTCATGAAAAAATGGTTTTATGTAAGCATGGTTAATATTAATAAATGTAAAATTTTCTAATTAATATGTTGTTCTGCCTAACAAATGATATTTTTCTTTTCATTTTAAGGAATAAAATGCAAATAAACACAACTTTATTAATATATTTTTTAGTATTCTAATATACAAAAACATCAGCAACTACAATATTTAACATATCTCTATCTTTACATAACCAACAAGTGCAAAATTTAAATCCTTTTCTTATCCTACTTTTCGTAAATTGTTATTATTTTTTAGTTCTTGGCCTTTTCGAAACCAGTTCCTTTTTTTTAGGACTTTGCCACTTTTTATATTAAATTACCTTTTGCTAAAATATATATTTTTTACATATTTTTTTATATTTTAAAGCTGCTAGCTTCTTTTAAATACCGCTTTTAAATGCCATGGGAGCAATCCCTTATTTGTTTAAAAAGATCTAATCTGTTCTTTTATATTTGGCTATCGCACATGATTAAATTTAATTTTAAAAAATCCGGGCACAAGTGTGTCTGGATTTTTTGACCGTGTTTGATTTGTTTTGATATTTTTATTATTTAAACGCGCCTGTTAAACTGCTAGTATCAACATCTTGTCTTTCTACTTCACTAGCTTGAAATAGTGGTTGGTTATAAATATTGTTCTTATTAGCAACAATGTTTGTTCAAAATTTATAAATTTCAGCATTAAAACTTCTTGCTTGAGCATTATAGTTTCTAATAGTTGCATAAATTTCATCTTCTTGAATAGCAATTTCGGTTTGAAATTGAAGATATGATCTATCAGCTTTTAGATTTGGATATTGTTCAATTTGAATATTAATTGCTCTTTGAACTGAATTTAACGTATCTGATACTTTTGCAACGTCTTTTTCTCCCTCTATGTCAACTAATTGTGAACGTAATTTAATTATTTCTTTCTGAGTTGATTGTTCATATTCGGCATATCCTTTAACAACATCAAGTTGTTTAATCAATGTTGCTCTTCTTTTCTTTTCAGCCGCCTGAATAAGAGAAGATGCCTCTTGAATTCTATTCATTCTTTCAAGTAGTTCATTTCTTTTGCGAATGGCAACTAATAGTATTATTCCGATTGTTATAATACATAAAATTATAAATAACGTTCTTTCACCTTTAGTTGGTTGTGGAATTTTGATTGAATTATCAACATTAGGCTTAAACCCTTCATTTGATTGAGGTGTTCTTGAATCAAATAGCATATTGCCTCCTTTATGATTAAATAATTATACTATCTAAACATAGCAAAAATTTTATTTATCTCATCTTCACTAATTTTTTCATTTATATAAATATATGTACCGTTGCTATCAATTGATATTTTATAATCTTTATTAGCAATAAGCGATTTTTTTATTCTGTTAACAAACAAAAGGCAATCATCTAGTTCATCACTTCTATTATTATGCAAGCTCTTATTAAAGGCTAAATATTTATCTGTATATTTCGCTGCATCCATAAATGAATTTGAAATTGAATTTTCTCGAAACAGATCACCATATGATACAAAATCATTATCTTCGTTTAAGAAAACAGAAGGAATTCAAATAATAAATTTTTCTTCTGTAAATAAATGAAACCTTTCAAATGGCACCTTAATAATAATCCCACTTTTATATACTTCATCAATAAGTTGCTCTTTTCAATATGAATCAATACTAATCTTTAAAATAAGGGCATTTGAGTGCTTTATTCCAGTATCTTTCTTATATTCTCTATCAATAATTTGTTCTACATATTTAACATATAATTCACGAGCATTATCTTTTGTTTTCATTGAAAACTTATTTCCAGTAATTGCTTTATTAATTACATCAAAATAATTAAAAAAGTCTGTTTTATCATCACTAACACTAGCATCTTCATAAACATAATCGGATAAATATCTCTCGCCCCGTTTTTCATATTTTTCTGATGCAATATTTGGATTTAAGTATGCCTTAGTTATTGCCTTAAATACAGGTATTAAATTATTTGCAATGATTAAAAGCATTCTTGAATATATGTCGCCAATAGTAATCAGATTATTTAAATCAAATAAAAATCCCATCCAATTATGCAATGAGGAATAACCGATTTTTTCCTCATTATAAACTCTTGAAAGCAATATATTATTTTTATACTTACTAAATAGTGGTCCTGGATAACCAAAATATTGCGCATAGTTAATAAAATTTTCTTGCGTTTTAACCTTAAAATAGTCTATAAAACCAATTTGATTATCATAATTAAAATTGTAATTTTTATAAAATTCCGGTCTTTCGAGTAAAAATTCTCCTTTTCTAAAAAGCTTATTATATTCTTTCTCGTTTAAATATTCTCGAGTTTCAATAAAGCTTAGATCAGAGCGATAATTTGTTGGAATATTTAAGGCATGCATGGGCACTATAAATGGTGTAGGCTCTGTATGATAGGCATAAACAGCTTCTTCTACTCACGAATCCTTAGTCCTAACAGTAATATATCCAACGCCTCGTGTTACAACATCTCTTCATTCTTCAATGTTATATAAAACATCATAAAAATAAGAATTTCTAACTTTATATTTTTCTATCGCACTAAAACCGAAAAAGTCATCTCTATTAAAAATTGGACTAAATTCCTTTTCACAAATTCCATATATTTTTTTAATATCCATTAGTGCTAAAACTTTATTTTTTCATTCCAACATTGAATACTTATTAAAAATTGTTGCTAGTATACTATTATTTTCATTTATTTTTGTTTGAATAATAGATAGCTTTTTACTTTTAAATTCTTTGAAATCTTTAATAGTTTTTTTATTATTAATAAAGATACGGATAAAAAATAAACCTATTATTAAAAAGAAAAGAAAAATTATCAAACCATTAACGAATTTCCTAGAATTAATTTTGTTTTCCTTCTTGTTCTTGATAATTTCTTGCTCTAGTTCTTTTATTTTATTAATATTTTCATCAACAATTTTAACTTCGTTTTCATTATTTTTATAGACTTCTTCCTCAAAAATTTTATCAAGAGCTGGCTTAATATTAAATGCTAATGGTTCGTATAAAGTATTAATCTGGTTGGAAAAAATTTTATTTCAGTCTATTTTCTTGAATTTGTTTTGTTCCAAAGTACTTGCATTCATATCTTAATTATTCCTTAAAATAGATCTTCTTTATCTTTTATCAAAGTAAAGTTTTGTTTTGGCTTTTCATATTGCTTCTTATTATTAATAGCACTATTAATTTTAAAATCTTTCTTTTTTTCAATGCCTAGATCATCCTGATCAAAAATATTTTCTTTTTTATTAACTTCCTCATTTTTTAAAACAACAGATTCTTCTTGTTTATCAATCAATATTTTTTGTTGCTCATCAATTTTTTTTAGGCCCGCCGGATTAATATCCAAATCACCAGAATTTAGAGTACTAATGTTTTGCTCATCAATTAAGCCATTAGTAATATTTTCTCGATTTTGATCATCATACATTGATGCTTCAAATTCCTGCGTGCTAAAATCAGGTTCATCTGGAATTATACATATACTATCAGCAGTTACCTCTCTCGAATCACTTAAGGCACTATCATCAAGAATGTATACTTCTTGACTTTGTACTATTGATGTATCATCAATCAGTATTGTCTCCCTGGTGGCATTATCTTCAGAAAAAATATCTTTCTTATCTAAGTTAACATTAAGATTATTTACTTCCATATCTCTTTTTAGCTTTTTATTTCTTAGTGATATTTTCTTCAATTTTAAATCACTAATAAAAAAGAAACATAAGCTAATTACCAAAATAATGATAGGAATGATAAACGATAAAACAATTCCAATCTTATTACCAGGAAAAGCCATCGCCACATATATAAATGAATTAATCAAACCTGCATTTCATTTATTTGGCAATCATAAATTTTGTTCATTCTTAAAATCAGAATATCATTTATCAAATATTGCTAAAAAAGCATTTTTAGAATTATATGGTGCCGGCTTCAATTTAGCATAGTAAATTGATGTGCCCAATAAAATTAGCGCAATAAAAATAAACAAAAGCCGCCATAAGCTAAAATGGAAAACACCAACAGAATATGTGTTTTTCATTTTAAAGATATTCTTAATTGCTAAAAAAAACAAATATAGAAAAAAAATAGGAGAAAATAAACCAAAAAACATTCCAAAAGTGTATGTATGTATTGTCGTCAAACCCTTAACATTTAAAAAAGATACAACAGTAAAAAACGCAACTATAAAACATATCATAGTCCAAATAAAAGGTTTGTCTTTGGATCAAAAATATGTCTTTTTTCTTTTTATTTTTTTAGGAATTTGCTCTTGTTTTGTATCATTTTCAATATTTGCTTCTGATGCCATATTATCCTCTAAATTTCATATAAAGTTATAACAATCATTGGTTCTTTTGATAGCACCTTAAATATTTTTCTTTTTATACTTTTCCGTAATTTTTCCTGTATTTCTTTTAAATCAATATCATTAGCCTTTTTATCCTTAAATTCTTTGGAAACCATGTCATTAACAATTAAGGTAATAGTTTCTTTATTGTCTTTAGTGATTATCCCATAAGAAGAAATATGAAGTTGGCCAATTGGTTGTTTGGTTTTATAATCAACTAAAGTGCTTATTGCAATAACCCCGTCTCTTGAGAGATTTTCTCGTTCATTAATTACTTCCTGAGAAATATCACCAACGCCAAAACCGTCGATAATTGTATCCCCAACAGATTTAATAGAATGTTTTTGGGATATAAGCTCATTGTTTAAAAATTCTGCCACTTTACCATTTTGCAAAATTATACAATTGCCAAAATTCATTCCTGCATCACGCGCTACATGAGATGCAACCACTAAATAACGATAAAGTCCTTGTATAGGAATAAAATATTTTGGTTTTAATGTTTTAATTATATTATATATATCTTCTTTAGCAGGATTACATGAATAATACTGATCTGAGCTTAATTCAATTAAATTTGGTGTGTTTCTGGCTATTTCATCTAATGTCAATGCGTAATTAACTTCAAGGCCATTTACAGGAGGCGCAATTATTATTACTGCATCATCAGATCTAAGTTTTAAATAAACGTCATTATTTGATGCGATTCTAATGAATCTTAAATATAGCCTTTCAATAGCGCCAGTAACAAGAATTACCGCATTCTTTGTTTCATTAGCAACACGATAATCAATGAATTCTGGTAATTGAAGATCTGGATTAATTTTTGATACTAAATTAATAAATTGTGAATAATTTCTTCCATATGTAACAACAGGACGATTATATCTTTTGGCTAGAACTAAAACTTCGTGTGCTGTTATCATATCTTCATCATACAAACCAACTATTATTCTTTTGTTATTAGGGGTTTCCTTGAATTTATATTCAATTTTTTTTGAAATTCAAAGTTTATCTATACTTCTTCCAGGGTAATTCGAATGCCCGGAATCTAAGATTAGTAACTGCAATTTCTTTCCATTATTGATAATTTGTCTAATTTTAGGAACATCAGTTTTTCCATAAGGACCCAAGTCTCCATCAACAAAATTTGCCATAAAGAGAATATTTCCATCCTTATATTCGAAGTTAAAACCTATTTGTCCAATCAATCCACCAGCTAGATCAAAAGGAGTAACAACTACATCATTAAATTCAATAGGCATGCTAATTGTTTTTACATCATAACTATGATTATTGATATTGTATTTTGAAATTCTATCCATAATAACAATACGATTAAATGGACTTGTATAAATTTTTAGGTTGGGAATTCTCATTAATAATCAAGGAATAGCAGAAAATGATTCATTTTTAACGTCGGTTATAAACACTCCAACAATATCTTTTTCTCTCTTCACAAGATAATCATAATTGCAAATTAAAGTATCAATCCCGTTATGCGAATTTATTGGCACCTTAGTTCCTGAATTAATAATAAAAAGTTTTTCATTAATCTCCAAAACATAAGAGTTTTTACCATTTTCATCCAATCCACCTAGTGCAAAAAAATTTATTTTGTTCATATTCCCCCATATCAAAATTATTCATTGAAATCTTATAAGAATTTAATTAAAATAATTTTAGCAACTTTTTTTATTTCTATAAGAAATTAAAAAAAATAAAGCGGTCTACGCTTTATTTAATTAGGAACTCGGCCCACACATAAGTATGATCCGAAAGCACAGAACCATTTCGGATTTTTTCATCTTGACCAATTTCAATTCCC
The DNA here is from genome assembly GCF_053851515.1 of Mycoplasma sp. 773. Lineage (NCBI taxonomy): Bacteria > Bacillati > Mycoplasmatota > Mollicutes > Mycoplasmatales > Mycoplasmataceae > Mycoplasma > Mycoplasma sp. 773. Next base: position 67,293 of record NZ_JBSQAV010000001.1, on the reverse strand, counting down.
AATTTTGTTAATTCTTCAACAAGTTTGCTATCCTCTTTTGTTTTATAAATATCAAAGATGCCATATTCTTCAAGTTTATAATCGGTTTTATAAAAAAGTTTATCATATGGTTCTGAGAATCTTTTGCTTGTACCAAGTGATGTGCTGAATTTTTCAGTGTCACCAAACACAGACTTATATTTTCCTTCAAGTGTGCTAAAAACAAATGATTGTTTTCCGTGTTTTATATTAGTGTCTCCGCCAAAGAAAATATTGCTTTGAGGTCCATCTATTGAATCAAAATAATCTAATACATTAACTAGTTGTTGGCCCTCTCTACATTCGAATGTTCCAACCCCTTTATTTGTTTTTTCACCAATTGCTCTATTTGATTTAGAAGCTCCTGGAGCGTCAAAATGATCGAATACAAAAGTTAGTTTAACATCTGGTTTTAATTTATATTTAAATTTTATACCATAGGGAGGTCTTGCATATTGAGCCTTTTCACTGCTAGAACTAATAGTAAATTCCTGTGTATAACTATAGCCAATTTTGCCATTTGAGAATGCTTCTGGTTCCATTTCTTTTGTGTTATATATAACTGCTACATGCTCTGCAACTTTAGGCCCAAATTTATCGCCTTTCAATTTTTTTGAAGCTATGTATGCATACATATTTGAACTTGATAATTTATTCATTTCATCAACAATATTTTTGACACCATCGGCATTATCAACCTCAGTTAGGCCCAAAACATCAAAATTTTCTTGTTTTGCTAGATAAGCAATTCTTTTGGTTTTCTTTTCTTGTTTTGTTAAATCACCTGTGAAATTTAAAATATTTCAATGTCCATATTTAACTTTATTGTCGCCACTTGGATCAGGTTGCAAAGGTTCTTTGTCCTTCTTTTCATCATCTTTATTATGCTCAGTTTCACCAGGATTCTTTGGTAGTGGAGTAGATGAAGAATCACTTGATCCATTATTTTGTTCTTTATTATCGTCGCCCTTATCTTGGCCAGGGTCCTTTGTATCCTTATTTCCTTCTTCTTTTTTTTCTTTTTCAGGATTTTGTTTTAAGTCCTGGTCATTATTTCCATTATCTTTTTCTTGGCTTTCCTTTTCTTCTGGCTTTTTGCTATGATCAACATCATTATTATTTTTATTACCGCAACTTGCAGCAATCAATGGCAACAACACAAGTGGTGATGCACATAGTGATAATAATATTTTCATCTTTTTGCTTTTATTTTTCATAATATAAATTTTACTACTTTATAAAAAATATCATCTAGGAGATATATAGTTTAGGTTTGTCCTCTTTTAAATTTGCAATATTTACTATAAAATTTTAAAAAAATAAAATTATAAATTTTTGTTTTTAATTTAAGCTATTTTTTATCAAAATCATAACCTAATTCAAATAACAAATCCTTTATTTCCTGAGCTTTTGCAAAATCTCATTTCTTTGAAGCTAGCTGCATCTCTCTAATTAATTCATTAATATATGACTTTTTAGCCTTTAATTTATAATCATTACCAAATTTAGAATTTAAAATAAGATCAACATTAATTTTGGGAATCGGTTTAATAACCGTTTTTGGAATAATATTGTGTTCTTTGTTAAACTTTATTTGAATTTCTCTCTTTTTTAAATTATCATCTATAGTTTCTTTCATTGCTTCAGAAACTTTATCAGCAAAGAAAACTACTTTTCCATGGTCGTTTCTTGCGGCTCTGCCAACAATTTGAATAAGTGAAGATGTATCTCTTGAAAATCCATTTAAATCAGCATCCAAAACAATAATTAAACTAACTTCAGGTAAATCAATGCCCTCTTTCAATAAATTAATTCCTATTACAACGTCGAACTTTCCCATGCGAAGGCCCGCTAGAATAGCATTTCTTTCAAAAATTTCTAATTCATGATGAATGTAAGCTGATTTAAATTTTTTTTCTTTTAAAAAATCCGAAAATTCTTCTGCGCTTTCTTTTGTCAAGGTTAATATTAATGTTCTTTCGTTTCTTTGAATCTGCGATTTTAGTAAATCATATATTTTGGCTTGTTGATTCTCTTTAAGCATAATCTCAATTTCTGGATCCAACAGCCCAGTTGGCCTAATAATCTGTGTAATAACCTCACCATTAGCATATTCAATTTCTCTTTTTTTGCTTGGTGTTGCAGACATATAAATGCGAGGAAAATCATACTCAAAAAATTCTTCATATTTTAATGGCCTATTATCAAGAGCAGATGGTAAACGGTAACCATATTCAACAAGAGTATCTTTTCTCGATTTATCACCGAGATACATTCCTTCCAATTGCGGTAATAATAAGTGACTTTCATCGATGTAAATCACTGCATCCTTTGGTAAATAATCAAACATTGTATAAGGTTTTTGACCCGGCAGTCTACGATCAAGATATCTTGAATAATTTTCCATGCCTTTTGTATAACCAAAATCTTCAATAGAAGCAATGTCAGCATTAATACGCTCATTTAGCCTTTCATACTCAAGGAGTTTGTTATTCGATTTGAAAAAATCTAGCTGGCTAGATAATTCATCTTTAATCTCTGCAGATATCATTTGAATTCAATCTTTATTCATGATATAAGTGGTACATGGAAAAATGGTAGTACTGCTAATAATTTCAATAACATCCTTAGTTATAGAATTAATTATTTTAATGCTCTCAATTATATTATTTTCATTAACTTCTATTCTTATTTGGCCATTATGCTTATAACCAGGGCATATTGTTAAGACAGAACCATATGCAGAAAATTCACCAAATTCAATATCAGGATAGATCTTTTTATTTTGATAACCCATTTGTACTAATGAATATTTTATTTCTTTGATGCTTATGCCCATTCCGACATAAATATTTAATAAATATTTCTTGTACTCATGTGGATTAAAAGCGCCATAAATTGCTGCAACAGATGCGACAACAATAGTGTCCCTTCTATTGAGTAATGAATTAAAAGCTGAAATTCTCATTGATTCAATTTCCTTATTAATTGTAGATGACTTTTCAATAAATAAATTATCTTTAGGCAAATAAGATTCAGGACGATAATAATCAAAGTATGAAACAAAGTACTCAACTTTATTTTCGGGAAATAGTTCTTTAAGTTCGTTATATAATTGGCTAGCTAAAGTTTTATTATGGCTAATCACTAAAGCGGGTCTATTGCTATTTTGAATAACATTGGCCAAAGTGAATGTTTTACCAGACCCTGTAACGCCTAATAAAACTTGATGTTTTTTGCCCTCTTTTAACCCCTGAATTAATTTATTAATTGCTTGGGGTTGGTCGCCAGATGGCTTATAGTCAGAAACAAGTTTAAAATTCTTCATAATTTAAATTATATACTAAGCATATTTATCTATCAGAAACATCCCTTCTATATAAAATTATGATACAATTAGTTAATTATGAAGATAGCAAAAAAAATATTATTAACATTAACAAGTATTTCTGTTCCTTGCATCTCTACTGCTCTTGTTGTTTCGTGTTCGAGAGGCGAATCATTGAATGATTTTGCGAAAGCCTTCGTTTTAGGAACGGCTGGTAGAGAAAACTATAAAAAAGATACTAAAACACTAGATTTAAGCAAAACTAATCTAAAGGTTATTCCAGCTGGAGCCTTCTCAGGAAATTCATTACATGGTTTGTTTTTAAACACTAATGAACAATCGCATGCAGCTCCTGAATTTCTTGCTGCACCAGGAATCTTTGATATTAAAAAAAATGAGATTAATATAGAAAAAATTATTCTTCCTAGCAGTTTAGAAATTATTGAAAAAGGTGCTTTTGCCAATTTAGGATTAAAAGAAATTCAATTTGATATTTCTTCAAATAACCTAACAAAAATTGAAGATGAAGCTTTTGCAAACAACAGATTAACTAAAGTAGAACTACCATCATCAATTGCAGAAATAAATGAAAAAGCATTCTATAACAATCAAATAACTTCAATCAATATCGAAGCCGCGGCAAGACTAAAAAAACTAAGTTTTGGTGTTCTCGCTAAAAATAAATTAACTCAAATAAATTTAAAGAACATTAACACTATTGAAGACTCGGCATTGGCGCTAAATGAATTTACAATGCTTAACTTGCCAAAAAATGTTACTCGTGTTTCAGAAAAAATGTTTTTCTTCTTTGGAAAAAATAGTGATGCTCATAGCGTAGAATTAACCATTGAAAATGATACTGTTAAAAAACAACTAACTAACGCGCTTAAAGAAAACAATGATCTTCACTATTCAATCAAATAATTTTTGATCAGCTAAATGGCTGATTTTTTTATTTATTTTTTTGTTTTTTTGGATTAAAAACTATTTAATTATTCTGTTTTTAAGCTAAAACCTAATTATCCAAAATTAATTAAGAATAACTTTATTAAATATTTGATTTATTTGATCATAAGCATTAAAATTTTAATCTTAAAGATTGTTTTATTAAACGATATGATTTCGTAATTAAATATTAAGAAAAAATATAAAAATATCCTTGCTTTATTTGCCTATTAATTCTTAAAAATTATTCATTAATCTTTATTATCTATTGCATAACAAAGAAGGTGGCTTATATTATGCTTCTCCCCAAAAAGGTGAGGAAATATCCACAAAAAATAACATTTGCACATTATATATTTTTAAAAAAATAGTGCATCGCCATTATATTAACGCTTATTTTATACTATGAACATAACATAATAATTCTTTTTTTAAAAAATCAATAATTTAATTTTAGATATTTGCTGCTTTAAAGTTTTTTTGCAAATTTCTTCCAAGCTTCTGTATTTCAGCGTAACAAATATAATAAAGTCCTAAATAGTGGATCAATTATTGCAATAGAACTTAAACTTATTAAAAATATTTCTTGACTTATATTATTACTTCCAAAAAGAATTAGAATATATACAAAACTAGTTTGTAATCCAATCATTGTGAATATGGAAATTAAATTAGGCATTCAAACATCATTGGCTCCCCACAAAGATCTTAATGTTGTTAATGGCCCTACATCCATCAATGATTTAATTGCAAAAACGCTCATTAAAATGTAACAATATTGGTTTATTAATTTTGTCTCTATTGAATATATTTTAAACAAGGGGTAAGTTAAAATAATTCCCAAAATGCCGAATAATAGCTGAACTATAAAACCAGTTTTATAAGCCAAATTACCAATTTTTTTAGCCTTATCAAGTTTATTTTTTCCGATTTGTGTTGCCACAACAGATGAGGTAACATAACTTAACGCTAGCAAATAAGCAGCAAATAAATCATAGATATTATTCAAAGCCCTTCAAAGACCAATAAACCTATCATTTAATTTAGCATCCGGAATAGCCTTGGATAATAAATATTGCGAAACAAATCAAATCCCTGTTTCTAGTGAGATCGGGAAACCAATTTTAAGAATTTCCTTAATATATTTATTATTCCATGTTTCTTTAAACTTAATTTTATGATTCTTGACAACATATTTTTTCACTAAGATACTAGATATCACAATATTAATTAATGAACCTATGATAATTTCAAGTGAGGCTAGGAATGCATTTTTTATTACAAATAGAATCATAAAAATTCAAATTGTTCTAACAATTGTTCCAACAATTACGCCAATTATAGCAAGTTTATTTTTCTTTATTGCTTGCAATGAAGAATTCATTATAAAGGCAATGGAAGTTATAAAAATATCAATAGTACCAATTCTTAAAAATTTTATAGCAAAACTATGTTCATTTTTAACTTCTACTTCAACATTAGTTGGAATATAATTGATCCCATCAGCAAATCCACCAACAAATATTTTATGTTTTAAATCAAGTTGATAAACCTGCTCTAATTTTAAGTTAGATTTCTTTAAATTACTTATAAAATTGTTATAGTCAACTTCCTTTTTTCAACCAATAATAAAAGTATTTTTAGCGCCTGAAAGTGATAAAAGTTTAGGAGCACTAAAAAATACAATTAAATATATTGCGCCATTCAAAATTAGTGATAAATAAAAAGCTGATCAAAGAAGTTTTGCAATTTCTTTTTGCTTTCCTTGACCATAAAGGTTGGATGCTACAACTAAAACACCAAGTTGGAATAATAATGGTAAGAAAGTTATTATTTTATATACAACAAATATCTTTGCAAAAGTATAAAAATAATAGCCATTGTAAGACCCATCAGCATGATAAACACGATTATAAAAACTGACAGCTAATGATCCCGCAATGGTAACTGTGGCGAAAAATAATGTCTGAATAAAAATGGGAAAAGATAACCTTAAAAGATATTTGAAGTTATATTTTTGTTTAAAATACTTGTCGTTTTCAATTGCTTTAATATTCATAGTTTATCTATTAATTTTACTAAAAACATAATTATAATTTTTATAATAAAATATATAGATAAAATCATATCAAAACATATAGGAGAAATTATGGGTTTCTGGTCAAAACTAAAAGATAAACTTTTTGGAACAAAAGAGGAAAGAATTGCAAAAAAACAAGCTAAAATAGAAAGTAAGGAAAAGAAAAATCTTGCAAAAGAATTAAACAAAAAAAATAAATTAGAAAATTACATAGCAGGTTTATCTAAATCAAATTCCTCATTCATTGAAAGCATTAAACAAATACAAAATAGGCATAATAAAATTGATGATAATTTCTTTGATGAACTCGAAGAATTACTTATTATGTCAGATATTTCAATAAAATTAGTTCAAATAATAATTAACGAATGTAAAAAAGAAGTTAAAAACGAAAACATTCAAGACCCTAAATTGATTAATGAAATTATTGCAGACAAATTATTCACTTTCTATGCCTCTAATTCAATTATTGATACAAGTCTTAATGTACAAGACAACCGAATTAATGTAATTTTGGTTGTTGGTGTTAATGGCTCTGGTAAAACTACTTCAATATCTAAAATCGCTCACAAGTTAATTCAAGAACAAAAAAAAGTTTTAATTGCTGCTGCGGATACATTTAGAGCTGCAGCCGTTGAACAGTTGGAGATATGAGCTAATAAAGTTGGGGCAGATATAGTAAAACCGCTTAACAATGAAACAGATCCTGCGGCAGTTGTTTATCGCGCAATTGATAAAGTTAAAAACGATAATTATGATGTTCTAATAATTGATACTGCAGGAAGATTGCAAAACAAAATTAACCTTATGCATGAATTAGCTAAAATTAATAAAGTACTTCAATCCAAAATACCAGGCGCTCCTCATGAAAGTTTATTAGTTTTAGATGCTACAACTGGCCAAAACGGTATTTCACAAGCAAAAGCTTTTGGCGAAGCTACAAATCTAACTGGAATTATTTTAACAAAAATGGACGGAACCTCAAAAGGGGGGATTGTATTAACAATTAAAGATGAAATTAATCTAGCCGTAAAATTCATAGGTTTAGGGGAAGGGATAGACGATTTAGCCGAATTCGATCTTGATTCATATATTTATGGTTTAATGAAGGGTATAAATGAATAATGGAAGATATTGAAGAAAGAGAAAAAATTATTAAATTGTTTGATAAATATGGGCAATTATTACCACAATCACAAAGGCAAGCCCTATATCTCCATTTAATTGAAGATTTATCTTTTGCTGAAATTGCTGATGAGTTGGCAATGTCAAGACCGGGCGCATTTGATGCTGTTAAAAAAGCAAGGCAAAAACTTATATTGCTTGATAAGAAACTGGGTTAAAAGTACTTATTTTGTTGAGTTAAAATAGTTATATTAATTTTAAAAAATATATAATTTTAAAAATAGTAAAACTTTTTAGAGGAGTTATTTAATGTCTTATAAATATAAAAGGGTTTTAATAAAACTTTCAGGAGAAGGATTAGCAAACAAAGAAAAACATTTAGCTATTGACTATGAACTAGTTGAAAAATTTGCTAAACAACTTAAAGTTATTATTGCCAATAATGTCGAGGTTGCAATTGTTGTTGGCGGCGGTAATTTTTGAAGAGGAACAAGCGCTGCGAAAAATGGTATTCAAAGAGTTAGAGCTGATTACATTGGTATGCTAGCAACGACTATGAATGCACTTGCCTTACAATCAGGTTTCGAACATAACGGATTACAAACTAGAGTATTATCTTCATTAACACTAGATCCCAAGGTTTGCGAGGTTTATATAAATGAAAAGGCTAAAAAATACCTAAAAAGTGGCGAGGTAGTAATTTTTGCTGGCGGAACTGGTAGACCTTTTTTTACAACAGACACCGCTTCAACATTATATGCTTCCGAAATAGAAGCCGATGCAATATTAATGGGTAAAAACAATATTGATGGTGTGTATGATAGTGACCCTAAATTCAATAAAAATGCAATTAAATTCAATACATTAACTTATGATGAATTGCTTGAAAAAGACCTTAAGGTTATTGATCAAACCGCTGCATCAATGGCAAAAGAAAACAATATTGATATAATAGTTTTTGATATCAATGAAAATGAAGCATTATTAAGAGCTATTGAAAATAAGATACCAAATACAATCATTGCTAATAAAAAATAGAGGAATTATGGAGTTAAGTTTTTATATAGAAGATTTAAAAAAGAATATTAAAAAAACAATCGACAATTTTGAAGTGCAATCATTAAAAGTTGCTGTCGGAAAAGCAAACCCCGCTTTGATTAATAAAATTAAAATTAATTACTATGAATCGTGAATGAATTTAGATGAATTAGCTTCAATAAGTTCAAATGGACCATTAGAATTATTGGTTAAACCTTATGATATGGCAATTCTAAAAATAGTTGAAAAAACTCTTATAGACCAAAAACTAAATATTACTATTATTAATATGGGACATCAATTAAGATTAATTTATCCGCAAATGACAACAGAAAAACGTATGGAAATGACTAAGTTATTAAATCAAATCGCTGAACAAGCAAAGGTGGGGATAAGACAAATCCGCCAGGATATTAATAAACACATCAAAGCAGATAAAGAACTGTCAGAAGATCTACAAAAGAATTATTTGGACCAAATCCAAAAAGAGATAGACAAATCAATTGAAAACATAAATTCACTAACTAAAATAAAAGAAAAAGATTTAATGACAATTTAATAAAATCAAAATAGTTCATCGGAATTACTGAGAATATAAAAATAAGTAAATTTATAAGAAGTATACTTGTGCAAAAAGGCAAAACTATAATAAAAGATTAATGCATCTTATTAAAACTAAAAAAGTTTTGTGTAAATCTATTAGACCTTTCTTAAGAAATTTTATTAGGAAGGGTCTTTTAATTATAAAAAATAAAAAAAGAAATAATTAAACCTAAATTATTAATAAATTCACAAACGGGATTTTAACAAATTGTCTCTTTTAATAAAGAACCGTTGTGCAAAATTCTAAAGGTAGTGTAAAAAAATGTGTAAGTTAATCTCTAGCTTACTTTTTAGTAAGTGATTTGATAATAGCAATTACACAAATGTAAATTTATTATACAAAAACAGGACCTCAGTTAGGAACAACTTTATTTCATTTTTCTAACTGATTTTGGATTGCAAAATAAACTATCTTTATTAAAGAGTCATCAGTAGGAAATGAAGTTTTGTTTCTTGATATTTTTCTAATATTTCTATTTAAATTTTCGATGACATTTGTTGTATAAATAAGCTTTCTAATTTCGGTCAGAAAGTTAAAGAAAGTAATTAGTTCATCGATGTTTTTTGTCAACTTTTAAGCGCATAGTGATATTTAGAATCTCATTTTTCTTTGAAAATATCTAGGAATCTAGATACTTCATCTTAGGGACTATAGATATTTTTGTTTTGTTTACAATTAATGTTTTATATAGTGCATTTTCTATTAATGTTACTTTAATTTATTTGCTTTATCGCTAAACATAATATAAATATAAGCTTCAATAATTTGATTTATACGTGCATCAATAGATTTTTTTATTTTTTAAAATTTTCTCACTTTTAATATCTTTTCAGCCAAGTGTTGGACTAAAAGATATTTCAGTAAAATTACCATCTTTATCTGGTAGCAAGGACATTAAATCTGGTGTGCTTAATTCAACATTTGTTTTTGATTCGATATTTTTATCGTGTTTAATTTGATCTTTATCATTTTTATTACCTAATCTTGAATTATCTGATTTATACATTAAATCGCCATTACCGATCTTGTAAACTAATGTCATATAGTATGTATTGAAATCCTTATTCATTTTTTAAATATTCACGCACTTCCTTTGAAGCTTTTTGAGGAATTATGTGTTCATAACTTAAATTTATATAGTTTGAATTTAAATCATTTTAACGTTCATATTCACTTCTAAACTTTTCATATCAAAAGGGCTGTTCGCGCTTATTTTTGAAACCGCTAAATACACGTGCAATAATTAATTTATACAGTTTATTTGACACTGGTTTAAATGATGAATTCTCATCAGTTATTTCATAATTAAATTTATTATTAAGATGTTCGCGCAATAACTTAATATTTTTATCGTCTTCATCATTTAACGATAGCATCTTAATAAGTTCTTTATAAATTTGATTTGCAAATTAATAAAATTAATATATTTAATTTTTTGTATTTCATCTTTCGGACTAAAAAAGTGTGTTTTAATTTTGTAATTAAATATATTTGTAACCTTAATATCCCCTATTGCAAAATCTACTATAAAAAAATATAAATATAAAACTTTTTTTACATCATTAATAAACTGTTAGTGTCTATAATTATTAAATATGAAAAATATTAAGCTAAGAATAAAGTCAGCAATGATTTTAGCATTAATTTTATTGCCTTTTTTATTTATAACATATTTTGGAAAAACACCAGGAAAAGTTATTGGCTTCTCCTTCTTTGCTATCATTTCTGCATGAGCAACTTATGAGGTTCTTTCTCATAACATTTTAAAAAGATGGGAAAATATTCTTATAGCTATTTTAACAGTATTAGTTTGGGCTTTTCCGTTGGATTGGTTCTCGGCGCAACCAGAACATAGTAATTTTATAGGTCTCGCAAAAACAACTGGTTCAAATATATTGATAGTAACAAAACAAATAAAAAAATCAATTTTTTTTGGATATGATAGTCTATCTAAATTTAGAGCATTACAGCTATTGCTAATAATTCTCTTTATAACTTGCATATTTCTAGTAAATCTTTTCATTACTAAAACCATAAAAAGAGACTTTATTTTTTCTTATTTTATTGCTATTTTTTCAACATGATTTATCCCACTTGCTTTTAAAAGCTTGTTTATATATAACGCTGCAAATTTATATTTTGTCTTCGCTATTATTATAATACCAGTTATCACTGATACGATGGCCTATGTCGGCGGTTCTTTATTTGGAAAAAAATTAATTAAACGAGGGATGGCTCCTAAAATAAGTCCAAAGAAGTCATGAGAGGGCGCTTTTGTAGGTTTTATATTTGGATCGATTTTTGTATTTATAACAATGTATTTAGGCCATATAACACAAAACAAAACATTTTCTATTTTTACTAATTGAAAACAATTAATAGCTGGCATATTCCTTTTACCATTTATATCTATTCTAGGCGATCTTGTTTTTTCGCTAATCAAAAGATTATATAGAATAAAGGATTTTTCAAATTTAATACCAGGGCATGGTGGTTTTATGGATCGTTTTGATTCAACTTCATTTGTTGTAATCATGACTTCAATAATATTATTTATCAATTAGATTTGGAGGTAATTCATATGATGGATGAATATTTTAAACAACTATGTAAAGAAGTAAAATTTGAGCCATCTAATGAATTTGATGGTGCTAAACTTTTATTAGTACATCCCGCTATTAAAGAGGGATTTGAAAACTGAGTTTTTGATGTACAATTTGATCAACATATTAACATCAATGAATATAAGAAATTTCATAAAGCTGTCGAGTCTCGATTTCCAAAATGCCGCATTAATTTAATTATTCAAAATGTTATTTTAGATAAAAAAAACATTGCTGACTATCTAAAATATGTTATTGATAAAAGTTTTCCTTCATTGAATGACATTTCTGGTTTTATAAATTCGGCTCATATAGAAGTGACTGACAATGAAATAAATTTTCTTATTCCATTAAAAACTGCATATGAAAAATTCAAACAAAATAATAACCTAATTGTTCAAGGACTAGAAAAAATAGGATTTGAATTTCTTAAACCTATTTATAAATTAGCTGATAATTCAAATAATAGTAAGAAAAAAACCATAAACAATTTAATAAACTCCTACTCAATTCAACAAAAAGAGGAATTAAGTTTTTCACAAAAAAATCCAGATAAAAATATAACAAATAGTAGCGGCCAAAAATATTACGCAAAACCTAAGGCTAAATTAGTTGAAATGGATATTGCTACCGCCTTAACAACATTTGAAGAACTAAGAGTTATTGTAAAGGGGGAAATTTATTTTTTAGAATGGAAATCGTTAAAAAATAACAAACGCCTTTTAACATTAAAAATTTCAGATTATAACGAAGCTATTTCTGTCAATTTTATTCAAAACGAATCAGAAGAAAAACCTTCTATCAATGAAGGCGATACGATTTATGTAACGGGTATGCTAACTGATGACAAATTTACACAAGCTAAGGTTATAATGGCATACGGTGCGCAAGCGTTTACCAAAACAGAGCCAATAACTTCATTAGCCGAAGATAATGAGGTTGAAAAAAGAATAGATTTAGCCACAAGAACACACATGAGTGTTCAAGACGGAATTTCTTCCCCAAATGAATATATAAAAGCCGCCATAAAATATGGCCATGAATTTATCGCAATTACGGATTTAGATAATGTGCAAAGTTTTCCATCTTTCTATAATGCCTTAAAAAAAGAAAAAAGAATTAAACCTATATACGGAGCAACACTATCTACAATTTCAAAGAAAAATTTAATTTTTAAAGGATATGAAAAATTTAAGGATTTTGATTTAAAAGAAGCTGAGTACGTTGTTTTTGACCTCGAAACTACAGGACTATCATGCCGCTTTGACGATATTATTGAGTTTGGAGCTACAATAATTAAAAATGGCATAATAGTAGAAAAAATTCAGTTTTTTATCAAAACAAAAAAGACACTAAGCCAAAAAATCAAAGAACTAACCAAAATAAATGAACAACTTTTAGAAGGGGGGCTATCCCCTGAAGAGGGAATTAAAAAAATCCATTCTATTTTAAACGGGCGCATTGGTGTAGCGCACAATGCTGCGTTTGATATAAATATGTGTATGGAAAAATTTAGACAATTAGGTCTTGATACAAGCAATCTAATTTGTGTTGACTCCTTATGGGTTTCATATTTTTTAGATAAAAGTGAAGCAAGGCATAAAATGAATTATGTATGTAAGAGACATAATGTTATTTATACATTTAGCGACGCTCATAGGGCTGATTATGATGCTCATGCTTTGGCTCAAGTCTGATTAAAAATGATCACAAGATTAGCCATTGAAAAAAACATCTTTAGTGCATCCGAGCTGTTAAATGCTGATGCTACACAATGATCAAACAGAATAATGTCTTCCGAAATAAGAGTATTAGCAAAAAACCAAAGAGGGCTTAAAGAATTATTCAATATTCTATCTTCATCACTAACAAAAAATTATAATGACGGTCCAAAGTTTTACATTGAGGATAAAATAAAATACAATAATATTTTGTTTGGTTCAGGGACACATCGCTCAAAATTATGGGACAAAATAATCCTGGGTACAAATGAATCAATAGAAAAAGAAATTGTTAACTTTGATTATATTGAATTGCCACCGATTTCATCTTTTGTGTATTTAGTAGAGGGCGAGGAACTTATCTCATGAGAAAATCTTAAATTCGCATATCATGACTTAATCGAAAAATGCAAAAAGCTTAACAAAATGTGTGTCGCAACATCTGACTCAAGATATGTTTATGATTTTCAAAAAACTATTCATGCCATTTACATTAACGCTCCTTCGCTTGGCGGTGGGGTACATTGATTAAAAAGAAAAACACAACCAAAGTTGCAATATCTAACAACTAGACAAATGTTAGATGAGTTCGCTTTTTTAGGCGATGAAAAATTAATTAAAGATATTGTTATTTATAATCCCAAAAAAATTGCTAATCAAATTGAGAACATACAAGTTATTAAAGATAAATTGTATGTTCCGACCTTTGATGATTCACCAACTAAATTGCGTAATTTAGTATATGAAAATCTTTATAAAAAATATGGAAAAAGTCCTGATCCAATAATCATTGAAAGAATAGAAAAAGAGTTAAACCCTATTATTAAGTATGGTTACTCAGTAATTTATTGAATTAGCCATAAATTAGTTAAACGTTCAAATGAAGATGGTTATCAAGTGGGTAGTCGTGGCTCAGTAGGTTCCTCGATAGTAGCTAACCTATCAGAAATATCAGAAGTTAATCCACTTGAACCACATTATTTATGTTTGGAATGCAAATATTTTGAATGAAATAATGATCCCAATATATATTCAGGATGGGATCTCCCTAATAAGAATTGTCCAAATTGCAATAAAAAACTCTCAAAAGATGGGCATAATATACCTTTCGAAACCTTTTTAGGTTTTGAAGCTAACAAAGTTCCGGACATTGATTTAAATTTCAGTGGTGATTATCAACCAAAAATTCACAATTTAGTTAAGGAATTATTTGGTGAAAATCATTCATTCAGGGCCGGAACTATATCTAAAATTGCCTTAAAAACCGCATATGGTTTTTGCCGAAAATATATGGAAGAAGTGCGATTAAGTGAAACACCGTGATCAAGAACTTTTCTTGATTTCTTAGCAAATAAATCGGCCGGGGTTAAAAGAACAACAGGGCAACACCCGGGAGGAATTATTATTATTCCCAAGGAATTTGATGTTGAGGACTTTACACCTGTTAATTATCCTGCAAATGATGTTAATAGTTCATGAAAAACTACACACCTTAATTTTGAATCCATTCATGATAATGTTTTAAAACTTGATTTACTAGGTCACGATGATCCAACAACAATAAAAATGCTTGAAGATTTAACAAAAACAAATGCCAAAGACATACCAAAATCTGACCCAGAAGTTATGAAGTTATTCTATACAACTGAGTCGCTAAAAATCGATCCAAAAATGATTGATGGTGAAACTACAGGTGCTTATGGTTTGCCAGAGTTTGGAACGGGTTTTGTTAGAAACATGTTAAGAGAAGCGCAACCACGCACATTTAATGATTTAATCTTATTAAGTGGTCTAAGTCACGGAACTAATGTGTGGGCCGGAAATGCTGAAGAGTTAGTCAAAAAAGGATTTAAATTAAAAGATTGTGTATGTTGTCGTGATGATATTATGCAAGAATTAATAAGAAAAAATATCGAACCATTAAAAGCCTTTGAAATAATGGAAAAAGTCCGTAAGGGTAAGGGCTTATCCGCAGAGCAAGAGGAACTATTAATAAAAAATAATGTTCCAGACTGATACATTAATTCACTAAAAAAAATTGAATATATGTTTCCTAAGGCTCATGCAACGGCTTATGTTATTATGGCCTGAAGAATTGCTTGGTATAAACTTTATTATCCTCTACAATTTTACGCTTCATATTTTTCAATAAGACCAGATGCAATTGATATTGAAACAATGTCAAAAGGGTATACTAGCGTTGATATAAAACTAATGAATTTAAAAAAGAGAAAGAACGATATAAGTAATGCGCTTTCAACAAAAGAGTCAGCATTAATTACCACATTTGAAATAACAAAGGAAATGTATGCTCGAGGGTTTAAAATTCAAAACGTTTCTTTATCAATATCTCATTCCAAAGATTGAATTGTTGATGAAAAAACCAAATCCTTAATACCGCCATTTATTGTTGTTGATGGACTAGGTGATACCGTTGCAGAACAAATAGTTAATGCTCGAAATCAGCAAGAATTTTTATCTATCGAAGATCTTTGCCAGAGAGGAAAAGTAAATTCTAAGATTTGTTCCGAACTAAAAAAACTAGGTATATTAGATAATTTAAATGATACAAATCAAGTTGAATTATTTTAACAAAATAACCTTAATTATAATTAAAAAACGTCTTGTATGTATTCAACATAAAAGACGTTTTTATTTATTTTCTTCTTAATTTTTTCAACGCATTAATTGCAGCATTGGTTTCAGCTTCTTTTTTAGATTTACCATAACCCTCGCCATATCTTTGAGATTCATGCAACACAATAGAACCAAATTCATTGTTAGGAAGCATTTCGGTAACATACTCAATTCTAGAATGACTAAATTGTTGTAGCAATTCTTGCAACTCGCTTTTAGGATGCACATGGGTCTTGTTACATTGCAAATTAAATGATTCTCATAATGTTAGGTCAGTAATTTTCTTTACCCCCTCAATACCATAAACCAAATATATAGCACCTATAAATGCTTCATAAAGATTAGATTTTGTTTTGATATTAGTTCCATTGGAAAATGCAGAATTACCATATCTTAATCATTTAAATAATGAGTACTTTTCAACAATTTTGGCAAGGTTATTTTTATCTACTATACTACTTCTTAATTTACTTGCTAAACCTGCCTCATATTGCGGAAATTTATTGGCAATTCAACTTGTTACAATAAATTGTAATACACCATCTCCAATGAATTCAAGATATTCATTATGAGGTCTTGTCTTATGTTCATTCGTAAAAGATTTATGTGTAAATGCAGTTATTAAAATAAACAAATGTTCATCACTTAATTCTTTTGTTTTTACTCCCAATTGTTTTAAAAAGGGCAAGACATTATCTAGGATTTTTAAATCACTACCATTAAATTTCATTATTTTCAATATCCCCCAATTGCTTTGAAAGGTTCTTTATAAAATCTTCCTTTTCTAGCAAAAGCTTAATTTGGTTTAATGCGTTTTCAAATGCTAATTCATCAGAACCGCCGTGAGCTTTAACAACAATTTTTTCTAAACCAATTATATATGCACCGCCAATATTTCGGTAGTCAAATTTTTCTTTAAATTTTTTCAAATCATTTTTTAAAAAAAGACCCGCTATCTTTGTTTTTATATTTTTATAAATTATTTTCTTGAGAAGTTTCCCAAAATTAATAAATGAAGATTCAAGAGTTTTTAGAAATATATTTCCTTGTTGTCCTTCAGCTAAAATAATATCAACCTTTCCGGCAATAGCATCATTAGGCTCAATAAATCCATAAAAATTAATTTTCTTATTTTCCTTTAATAGCGTGTAAGCGTTTTTGATATTTTGGCTACCCTTATATTCCTCAGTGCCAACATTTAACAATCCAATACTTGGGTTAAATTTTTTAAAAATTAATTCAAAATATTTACTAGCTACAATAGCTCAGTTGTTAATATATTGAGCTGGTGTATCAATATTTGCGCCGGCATCTAATAACAGGGAAAAATGGTCAGACATTGTAGGCAATATGGGCATAAAAGCAGGTCTAAAAACGTTTGGTAATCTTTTTGTTTTTAGGGTTGCTAATGAAATAAAAGACCCGCTATCACCGCTGCTCAAGATTGCATCAAAATCATTCTCATTTAAATAATTAAAAGCATCCAACATTGATGATGGCTTTTTTAAAACGTCTCTTATCGAAGAATTGATGGTTGCTAAATTGGGCGAATCAATAATTATAAAATCTTCTTTTTTTATTAAATAAGTATTGTTTTTAATTTCTTTTTCAATAAGTTTTTTATCGCCAACTAAGGCAATTTGATAATCCTTATTTTTACTCATAAAAGCCAATGCGCCTTGGATTGCCTCTTTATAACCATTATCATTATTCATTACATCGAAAACTATTTTTTTCATTTCAATTCTCCTATTCCGCTGAAATTAAATAAGGATAAATACTTTGACCACCATTGTGTATTTCGATATCTACATCAAAATTTATTTCAATATAATTTTGTAATTCATCTATATCTGACTCAGTAACATCTTGGCCATAAAAAATGTTAACTAATTGCGTTTCGGGAGTAATTAATTCATGAAGTAATTTTATTGCTGCACCATTAAATGTTGGATCTGTATCTTTCAATCTCCCTTCTTTTATAGCCATAAAATCACCGGCTTTAACCTTAATACCGTTGAGTTTAGTAGTTTTAATTGAAGGAGAAACCTCGCCATAATGAATATTTAAAAGAGCATCATTCATTAGCTGTTGATTATCAGAAACACTATTTTCCTCACTATAGTTAAATAAAATACTTAGTGTTTGAGCCTGTGATTTTGTTGGAATTACTATAATTTCTTTATCTTGCACGATAGTTGAGGCTTGTTGGGCTGAGAGGATAATATTTTTATTATTTGGAAGAATAAAAATAGTTTCAGCTCTTACGGCGTTAATAGCGGATACAATGTCATTTATTGATGGGTTATTAGTTTGCCCACCTTCAACAATATACGAGACACCATTTTCTTTCAAAAGATCAATAATGCCAGTTCCAGAATTGCATGAGATTACAGCGGTCTTTTTTATTGGGCCGCAATCATGTTGATTATCGTCACAACATTGATCATTACTATTATTATCATTTTTATTTCTTTTACTATCATTAGCTTGTAAGGTCATATTTTCAATCTTAATTTTTATAAATTGTCCCAAGCTGTTGGCAATATTTAAAACATCACCAGGTCTAGTGACATGAATATGAACCTTTAAAAATGAGTCATCCTGCACAAGAACCATTGAACTACCATGTTTCTCTAATTTCGAAATTAATAAATCCTTTTTGAATTTTTTCTTATTTTTTAATTCGACAATAAACTCGGTGCAATAACCAAACTCACCATCAAAAACTTCATTATCAGATATAAATTTATTTACCTCAGTTTGTTTTTCCAAAAGCGTAATAGGTTGACCTTGAAAGTATAAATGCATTCCCTCAAGAATAACATACAAACCTTCACCTCCTGAATCAGTAACCTCAACTTCTTTTAAAACCGGTAATAGATCAGGTGTATGATCGCAACTTATTCTAGCAAGTTCCACGGCAACACGTGAAACGTCAGTAATATCACTATCAATAAGAATTTTTTCTTTCAACCCTTCTGATGTTTGTCTAATAACAGTTAATATTGTCCCCTCAACAGGTTTTAAAACAGCTTTGTAAGCGTATTTATAAGCCTCCTCAAACCCTTTTACCAAATCATAAGAATTTATCTCTTTTTTATCCTTGAAAGCAACTGCGAAACCTTTGAAAATTTGGCTTAAAATTACCCCAGAGTTACCTCTGGCGGAAAATAATAATGATTGACCTATTTGACTGGAAATATCAGAAATATTGCTAAATTCATCTGCCTTAATATTTTCAACTGCAATAATTGTTGATGTCATATTCGACCCTGTATCACCATCAGGCACAGGGAAAACATTCAATGCATTAATAAGATTTTGTTTGTTGCTTAAATTATAAGCACCAGACAAAATAGCGCCCAGCCATTGTTTTCCGTTAATTTTTTTCATTACTTATTCCTTTTATAAAAACACAAAGTTTTGATAATTTTATATTTTCGCTTTTTAGCTTGTAGGTTAAGATTTGGTATATTTCTTCCACTAGGTTTTTTGCATTTAAGTTTATCAAAATTATTAATCCAATAGTTACAGAAATTCCGTTTTTTTGTTTCGGCATCTTTTCCACAACTATTCCCGTATTAGCAAAATTAACCATATTTGTTTCATCCAAAGCCTTAAAATCAACTACGCCAGCAATTGAACCAATTCAGTTCTTAATATCTGTTTCTAATTTTTCTAACATTGAAACCTCTAACATTAATTTTTGATGTAACTTCTTTTTATTGGAAACATATTAGTTAGTTTAGCTACTTCTTTTTTAATAACTGTTTTTAAATTCTCATTATTTGGATCTCTTAACAACTTATCCATTAGGTTAGCTAAAATGATAAATTCATCTTCGCCAAAACCACGAGAAGTCATGGCGGCCGACCCTAATCTAATGCCACTAGATACTAATGGTGTTTCTGTATCGTTCGGTATTGAATTCTTATTAACGGTGATATTGCATTCTTGTAATACTCTTGATGCTTCTTTACCAGTTAAACCATATGTACTTTTAACATCAATCATAAAAAGATGATTTGCTGTTAAACCAGAAATAACTTTCGCTCCTTTATTCATAAAAGTTTGACAAAAAACTTTTGAATTAATCAATAACTGTTTTTGATAATCAATAAATTCAGGTTGAAGCGCTTCATAAAAAGAAACAGCTTTACCAGCAATTTGATGAAACAAGGCTCCCCCTTGGCAACCAGGAAAAACTGCCTTATCAATCTTTTTAGCCAATTCTTCATCATTTGTTAGAATAATTGCACCTCTTGTCCCTCTTAGTGTTTTATGAGTTGTTGTCATAATCACATCGGCATAACCTACTGGTGATGGATGCAATTTTGCTATCACTAACCCCGAGATGTGCGATATGTCTGCAAATAAATATGCACCTACTTCATCTGCAATATCTCGAAATCTATCAAATTCTACAATTTGCGAATAGGCTGAGTATCCGCATATAATCATCTTAGGTTTAACCTTTTTGGCTATTTTTAAGACTTCATCAAAGTCTATTACTCCATTTTCGTCAACCGAATAAGTATATGATTCATAAAAAATTCCGCTAAAAGAGATTTTGTAACCATGAGTCAAATGACCTCCTGAATCAAGAGAAAGACCTAATACTCTATCGCCCGGTTTTAACAAGGCCATGTAAACAGCGGCGTTAGCAACTGATCCTGAATATGGTTGAACATTTGCAAATTTAGTACCAAAGAGTTTTTTTGCCCTTTCCTGTGCTAATGTTTCAATTTGGTCAATAAATTCGCAACCTCCATAGTATCTTTTATTAGGGTATCCTTCACCATATTTATTTGTCAAACACGATCCAACAGCATTTAGTACTTGCTCAGAAACGTAATTTTCTGAGGCAATTAATTCAATATGGTCAGTTTGTCTCTTTGCTTCATTATTGATTATTTCTGCAATTTCTTTATCAATTAGCGAAATTTTCTTATACATATAATCTCCTTGGAAAGTAAATATTTTATTTTGGCTTAATTTAAAACTAATTTAGATATAAAATAAAAAACTAAACTTAATTTAGTCTAGTAATGTTCTTTTTGCTCTTTCTTCTTGTTCAAACTGTAATTTTTGTTTTTCTTTTTTCTTTTTTTCAATATGTTTAAACACAAGCAATATTGGTAACGATAAAAATGCAAGACCAACAGCTGGCATGACTCTGTAAGGCCACTCTTCAACGCCTGATGAAACTAAGAACGAAGCCATAGCAATTGCGAATGGAACTAAAAAAACAAATGAACTACTGCTATAAACCTTAAATTTAAAAACTATTAAAGAAACAACTGCAGTTTGAATAATAACAATACCAATAGCAATAGGCAAGAGCATAGACCATCTTTCCATTTTTTTTGTTATTTCAAATGCCCATCCATCTCGGCCGAGCAAAATAAATAAAATAAATGAAGGAATTGCTACTAGGAATAAACCAGTTAAAGCTATCTTTCAAGAGCTAGATAATGCTTTTCTTTGCTTTTGAACCTCAAGTGTTCTATAGTTATTAATGTTAATTTTTTTATTTTTTCATTTTTTATTATTGGACATATTGGTACCTCAATACTAATAAAGCTTTATTTTTATTAATTTTATCAAAATTAAAAAAATATTTAACTATAAGGCTTTTTACAATAAACTTACACTTTTTTTAAAAAGTTATTTTATATGCTTTAATGATTAATTTTTATTCTTATTTTTACTCTTAAAACTTTAATAAAAATTACTAACAAACTTGTATTGTAAAATGAATAATCGTGCTTAAAATAAAATGAAAACAATTTATTAATTCATTATAAATTTATTATCAAAAATGGCTTTTATAACAACAACATTGAAAAAAATATTTTTTGCTAAGCCTTTTTAAAATAGTTATTATAATAATTTATATTATTATTTTTAAGTCTTCATTGAAAAACGGAAAGGAAAATAATGAAATTAATTCAAGTTGAATCACATGGTTTTAAATCCTTTGCTGATAAGGTTACATTAAAATTCGACGGCGGTGTTGTTGCAATTATTGGACCAAATGGCTCAGGTAAATCAAACATTAATGATGCTATCAGATGAGTTTTAGGTGAAACTAGTTCAAAAGTTTTACGTGGTGACAATATGGAGGACGTAATTTTTGCGGGCTCAAAAACAGAAAAGGAAATGAATCGCGCAGAAGTCATACTTACTTTTGATAATCGTGATCGTGCCGCTAATATTCCCCATGATTTTTTTACAATTTCTCGTGTCTTAAATAGAGGAAAAGGTGCTAATGAGTACTATATAAATGGCGAAGTAGCAAGACAAAAGGACATTAAAGAAATTGCTATGCAAAGTGGCATTTCAAAATCATCATTAGCAATTATAGGGCAAGGAACTATTTCTGATATCGCTGAGGCAACACCTGAAAGAAGAAGAGAAATTTTTGAGGAAGCATCTGGAACATCGATGTATCGCTCAAAAAAACAAGAAGCATTGCGCAAATTAGAAAGAACGCAAGAAGCCTTAGATCAAATAGCAATTGTTGTACAGGAATTAGAAAAACAAATAAAACCTTTGCAAAAACAGGCTGAGAAAGCAAAGAAATATAAAATAATGAGCGAACAACTTAAAGAAGTTGAAGTCTCATTGTTAGTTCACGATTTTATGGCTCATTCAGAAAAGTTAGATGAACTAAACGCTAATTCAATGATTTATAGTCAAAAAAAAGAGGATCTTGAAATAAAAATCAAACTTTACAATGATATAACAAAGCAAAAAAACGATCTCATGGTCGAACTCGATGCTGCGATTATTAATCTAACTTCTCGCATTGATGAAATAAGTAGAGAAATTAATGATTTAGAAATAAGATCTGCAAGGGAATCAAAACAACGTGAAATGCTTATTAGTGGAAGTATTGAAGCAAACGTAGAGCAAAAAAGAGAAGCCCTAAAAGACGAATTAAGTAGCCTAAACACAAAAATTTCACTTTCTAAAAATTTTATTAAACAACAAAAAGAAAAAATCAACACCATTAATCAATCTATCTTAAATATTTCGGCTCAAAAAAATGACCTTAAAAGAGAACTAGATAACGACAAAGAAAAGCTACAAAAAATAAATTCAAAATTAGATTATATTCATGAAGTAAAACAAAGCAAAAGCAATTTACAAAAAGGGACAAAAAATATTGTTGAAAACTCGCATTTATTTAAAGGATATAAGGCTCTAGTTTCAGAAATTATAAGCGTTGATGCTAAATTTGGCCTTGCTATTGAAACAATTCTAGCAGGAGCCTTACAACATATAGTTGTTGATAATTCTGAAACAGCTGTTAAGGCTATTGAATTCCTAAAAGAAAATAATGGTGGTAGAGCAACTTTTATTCCATTAGCATCCATAAATCCTAAATACGTTTCGGAACACCATATTGTTGTAGCCCAAACTCAAAAAGGGTTTTTGGGTATTGCATCAGAGTTAGTTTATACTGAACGTGAGTTTGATATTTTAAGAAAATTTTTATTAGGCAATATCTTGGTTGCGGATAATATTGAAAATGCTAATAGATTATCACAGCTACTTGAAAAACGCTATATGGTTGTCACTCTCGAAGGAGACATAATTAGAGTTGGTGGTGTTTTAAGTGGGGGGCAAAAAAGCGACAACATATCAGCATTTGGCCTTGATGAGCAAATAAAAAAGATTGAATCACTGAAACCAGAACTGTTAAAAATAATTTCTGAACGTCAAACAAAATTAAATGATCTAGAACAAGAAATTCAAAAATTACTTAGTTTATTCTCAAACTTAAGCCTTAATTTATCAAAACAAGAACTTATACAAAACGATGATTTGGCAAAATTTGATGAATTAAGAATTCAATATGAAAATATATCAAAAGAAAAAATAGAAGAGCTAGAGACTGTTAACATTGCATATGAAATTCAAAAACTAGTACTTGAAAGAAGCCATCTTTTAACAAACAAAACTTCTCAAAATGAATTATTACAAGTTGCTAAAAAAGAGTTTGCAGAAGCAAACACAAAACAAAGCGCGGCTAATAATGATTTAAATAAACTCATTAGTGAAAATGCTATCCAAATAGCAGAAAAAGCAAAATCAGAAGCAGCTATTAATTATGCAAAACAAAGACTTTCAGAACAATATAATATGCTTTTTGAGACAGCAAAAGAGTTTTATATAGCAGATTTAGATTTTGAAATAGCAAGAAAAATCGTTTCTGATTTAAAAAATGATATAAAAGATCTTGGCCATGTAAGTTTGGACTCAATCGAACAACTCAAAGAAACAGAGGATAGATACGATGAAGTCAAAAAGCAGGAAAAAGATATTGTTGAAGCAAAAACAACAATTGAAGAAGTTATTAGTGAAATGGATAAGATAATAATTGAAAGAATAACTAACACCGTTGATCTTGCAAATAAGGAAATAAAGTTTGTTTTCTCAAAAATGTTCGGTGGTGGAATGGCAGAAATCAGATACACAGATCCAGAGAATCTTCTAGATAGTGGAATTGATGTTGTGGCACAGCCGCCTGGCAAATCTATCAAAAATTTAAAACTTTTTTCTGGGGGTGAGAAAGCACTTATTGCAATTTCACTATTATTCTCCCTATTAAAAGCAAAGCCATTGCCATTATGTATATTAGATGAAGTAGAAGCCGCACTTGATGAAGCAAATGTAATCCGTTTTGCAGAATTCTTACAAAATCTTAAAGAAAAAACACAATTTATCGTTATCACTCATCGCCAAGGCACAATGGAAAGGGTTGATAAACTTTATGGTGCAACAATGCAGAAAAGAGGTGTTACAACTTTCTTTAGCGTAAACCTAGCTGAAGCATCAAGATTAATTGAAAAGAATTAAATTAAAGCAATTAAAAAATGATGCAATATAGGTTTGTTATGTACAAAAATAGCAAGATGAAAAAGTAGACATCCCTCCTATGAGGGTGTCTACTTTTTCCTATGTTTTCTAATTAAATCTTAAACTTTTTGTGGTTTTTTAACTAAAACAAGTTTATATTGATTTTTCGGTACCGTAGATAATTTTTATTTATTTTTATTTTGCGTTTTTAGGTGTTTTTAGAAATCCAAGATGACCAACACCTGTTCGATGAAGAAATGTATATTTTATTAAAAATTCATCTGTTTCTTTATTGTCAAACGTTATTTTGGTTAAAAGAAAAATTCCTGGTTTAGTTTGGTTTTTGTATTTATGAACTCAAGCCTTAAATTCCAAAATATAATTTTTATTTCTATCTCATCTTGTATTTTTTTCTTTTGGGTCAAAAATATTTGTAAAATGTTTATCTTTATATTGAGCATAAAAGGCAGCTTCTGTTTGTTTTTTTGTTTCAGGTTTTTTTAGCATTTCAATAACTTGATCTTCAGTGTACATGGTTGTTTCTAATTTTGTTTTATCTATTTTTATTAGATTAGCACCATTTTTTAGCTCATCAATAAATGTTCACAATTGTGTTAATGCAATATTGTAATCGTGCATTTTATGAATATCTAAATTTGTTGACAAGGTATAGTAAGCATCATTTTGGTTTTGTAACCAAGTTTTATATGTGATTTTTTCTCCTAATTTTTTAATAGCGTTTTTACGATATTGAATTAATTTGCCAAAATCTCCGTGAGTGATTTTTCTTTCATCTATTTGTTGTTTGGTTATAAATTTATTTTGTTGAAAAAGTGGAAATTTTTCTCCGAATTCTTTAAGATCTGCAAAACTAAATAGCAAAATGTTTAACATTCTAAAATAGTTATTGACATCTTTTTTGTCTTGTAATAATTGTCTTATCGTTCTTTTTGATGGATCAATTTGTTTATAATAGTTATTTATGCTATTTTTAATGTCATTAGCAGCGACACCGTTAGACGTAAATAAAGACTCATCATAAATATTATTCATCTTTTGTCATTCTTTATTTATATATTCTTCAAAAGTATCTAGGATTTGTTTTTGCTTTTGTTTTTCAAATGAAGATATTAAAACCTTACTATATTTTTCACTTAAATATGTTTTACTGTTATTTTTCAAAGCAAAAACTATCTCGTCTGCTAATGAGTTTAAATGTTTTTGTTTGTTTTCATCTACCTTAATCTTATTGACATTAATATCTTTATTAAAGATGTATTCCTGTCCTTCTAATGAAAAAGAAAATCTAATTCCTTCTTCCTCTTTTGAGGGGTCGTATTTTTGATATAGATATTGATTATAATAATTATTAACTATCTTTTGGATCTGTTCATTTGAAGGCTCATTATAATCAAAAATAATATCTGGAGCAATGTTTTTGAAAGCATTCTCGTCTAACTTTATAGATGGTTTATGAGGTTTTTTATCATCTGTTGAAGGATTCGTTTGTTTTTGTGAATTTTGTTTTCCTATTTGTCTATTAAAATCTTCTTCTGTAATCGATTTATCGATAGAAGGCTTATTTAATTCTTCTTTATCAAAACCTAACAGTTCAATTGATGAAGGTGTTTGGGGTGTCTTTTTTGGTTTTTGAGAATCTTGCGGATTAACTGGATTTGATGGGTTATTTGGTTCTTTTTTTGTAGCGCAAGATATTGTCATAATAGGAACTAATAATGCAGATGAAGTTCCTAAAAGAAAAAGTTTAGATTTTTTTGTCATCTTATTACTCCTTAATATAAAAAATATTTATTGTAATATTATATATATATATATATATATATATATGTTGCATTTTTATGCAATTTTGATACGTAAGACATAACAAATAAAAACAATTCATTTTTTAAAAAGATTTTAAAGCCAATAATCAATTATTAAAAATATATTCTTATCTATATTTTTGTAACAAAAACCAATATTTATTGAAGCTATTTCTATGATTTACTTTGCGTTAATATTTTTTTTAAAAATTAATAAAAATAAAAAAAGACTTGAATTTCAATAAAACTTTCAAGTCTTTTGTTTCATCAGGTTTTTTAATTTTCTTATTAATTTTTAAATTTAATAAAAAGTAACTACTTTTTTAAGGGTATATTTTTTAAGGGTAATGGTGGTATAATTAAATATATATTTTTTACATTATAGAGGTATATATGTACGGTCTTGTTTTTTATCTAAAAAAAGAATTATTAATTAGAGAATATGGAGTCGGCGAGGAAAATTATAAACAAGCATATGAAGAAATAAGGGATATTTTAAGACACTATGGTTTTCACTGATTGTCAAACAGCTTTTATTTCTCACGTTCAATAAATAATTTATTACAAATTACAAAAGCCTTACAACATATAAAAACTATTCCTTGATTTAAAAAATCACTAGTTTCGCTTCATGTTTTTAAAATGGAAGACTTATCAAACTTTACTGAATATATAATTGATGAAAAGTAAGTTTTTGACTTACTTTTTTAAATTTAAATTTTATTAAGATTTCTTTTCTAGTAAAACTAGAGTTTCAATATGTTGAGTTTGTGGAAACATATCGTAAGGCTGTACTTCTATTAATTCATATCCGAAACTTGTTATATTCTGTAGATCACGAACTAATGTTTTAGGCTCACAACTTAAATATATTATTTTCTTAATATCAGAATCCTTAATTGATTTAATAGTTTCTGAATCTAAACCTTCTCGAGGCGGATCAAAAATCACTAGATCAATTTTTTCTTTATTTAAAATAAGCCACTTATTTGCATCATCATTTATTACTTCGATATTAGAAATTTTATTTTCTTTAATATTTTCAATAGCCATTAATGATGATTTTTTGTTTATCTCAACCGAATAAACCTTACGACATTTATGCGCAATAAAGCAAGCGATTGTGCCAACTCCACCAAAAGCATCCAAAACATTCAATTCATTACTAGGTATTCAATCACTTATCTTTTTATATATATTATTCATAACCGTTTCGTTTATTTGATAAAAAGTATCATTAACAACATTAAACACTAATTTTCCAAGTTCATATTTTATGCCATTATGATTTAGCAAATTAATCCACTTATTAGAAGTTGTATTAAAGAAAGTTACTTTATAGCTTAGATTGTCCTTTAATAAGGCTTCAAATAATTTTATATTTTCAGGACTTAAATCTTCCTTAATATGAAGAATTATTTCAATACAACAAAATGAGCTTTTTGGCGATCTTAAAGTAATTTTAAATGGTTTAACCTGAAATATAAGATTTTTAAAATCTTTTTCAAAATCTGTTTTTGGACTAATTAGCACTTTTTTATAAAATTCCCTAATTGCAACAACCGCAAGTTCCATTTCTGTTTGCTCAACTAGATCATGGCTATATTTTTTAAAAAAACCTATTTTTGGACCTTTTTCATCATATTTTATTTGCAACGAAATTTTATTGCGGTAAAACCATTGGCAATTTGATTCAAGTATAGGTAAAACTTTTGTGTAATTTAAATTTCTTTCAAATAAATTCTTAATAATATATTGCTTAAATTTTAACTGGTTTTCATAATTAATCCCAGCTAGTGGAGTAGAACCTGTTTCATACAATAAAACTCTTGAAGGTTCCATTTTTTCTCTCAATAATGAACAAGTTCTATATTTTTTTACTTTTGCAAAACAACATTTTTTAGAGCAATATGTTATTTCGATATCGACTTCTTCATCAGGCAGTAAATTATAAACAAATATAGGAACTTTAAAATCTCTTATTATCCCTAAACCTTCATATGAAAGACCTAAATAAAAGGGTTTTGATTCATTTTTAACCCATTTCAATATTTGGCCTTCTTTTAGTTCGACTTTTCTACTATAACCCATTTTTCACCTTTTTTTACTTTCCTAAACAAAATTTATTAAACATATTATCCAATAGAGATTCGTTATCATGCTCTTTGTTTAAAATTTCTCTAAGTAGTGACCATGCTTTATTAATATCAAGTATTACAATCTCAGGGCCGAAACCTTTATTCATACTTAAAATCGCATTATTTAATTCAATATAGCACTGCTTTAACAAACCTAATCTTCTAGTATTATAAATTAATTCCTTGTCATTATAATCAAGATTTAAATAGTTTTTTACCAAACTATTCTTTAACTCTCAAATATTTTTATTTTTTGCTGATGTTAATATATAATCAGATGAAACTTTATCATTTAATAAATCACTTTTATTCAATACTGGAATATATATTTTTCCTTTTGACATTTCTTTTATTAATTCATCTTCTTTGTTTTCTTTTTGACCTGGGTTAAATAAATGGACAATAATTTTTGCTTCTTTAATTGCATTTAATGAACGATCTATTCCGATTGATTCTATTTTATCTTGAGTTTTTCTAATTCCTGCAGTATCTATTATTTTAAAAGGAATTCCATTTATTTCATAATCGCCTTCAATAATATCTCTTGTTGTTCCTTCGATATCTGTAACAATTGCTTTTTCTTTATTTAATAATAAATTTAAAATTGAAGATTTCCCGGTATTAGGTCTTCCGACGATAGCCACTTTTATTCCATTATATACATCAGTTGCAAATTCTGATTTTTTTATTATTA
Source organism: Mycoplasma sp. 773 (assembly GCF_053851515.1). Lineage (NCBI taxonomy): Bacteria > Bacillati > Mycoplasmatota > Mollicutes > Mycoplasmatales > Mycoplasmataceae > Mycoplasma > Mycoplasma sp. 773. Next base: position 37,668 of record NZ_JBSQAV010000001.1, on the reverse strand, counting down.
TTTCAATATATTGTTTTAAATTTGTTATTAACTTTAAAAGTTTTGTTTTATCCATTTGCTCAATATCATTATATTCTGAGTAGTCAATGTTTATTTCTATAATTGAAATAATATTAATTAGTTGCTCTTCTAATTTATTAATTAATTCATTATCTTTATCTTCAAATTGATTAATAGCAATTTCTGCTTGTATATTAGTTTTTGCATGTATAAGAGAATTTATAGCTTCTGCTTTTTCAAGACTAATTTTGCCATTTATGAATGCTCGTCTTGTAAACTCACCACGAGTTGCTAATCTTGCTCCATTTGAAATTATTAAATTTAAAATTTTATTTGTAACAATTATTCCACCATGAGCATTTATTTCGATTGTATCTTCTCCTACATAGTTTTTATTACCGATAAAAAAACTAACTAAGACTTCATCTATTTTTTTGTTAGTTATTGGATCTATTATAAATCCATAAGTTATTGTTTTATCTTTCCCGATTTTTCCTGTATAAATTTTTTTAATTATACTTATTGCCTCAGGTCCTGATATTCTTATAATCGATATGGCTTGATTAATATTGCCAGAAGAAATAGCTGCTATAGTATCATTATAATAATTAATATTCATAGAATTTTAATTATATTAAAATTATTAGAAAATAATTTAAAATAAAAAAGAAAAATATATGTTTATTCTTTTGTTTAATTAATAATAAAAATAATAAATGTCGATAAGTCGAAAAAAATAAAAAAACCTTAATTTTAAAAGAAAAAAAGTTTTTTTAGTGTCAATTGTTTTGTTTTTTATTTACTATTTAATAACATTTCTATTCTTTGTTACTTTATTGCTAAAAAACAGAATTATTTTTTAAAAAGCATTTTGTTAATTAATGCTATACTAATATAAGCAATGTGGAAAAAATGTAAATATTTTTTGTATGTTTTTTTGATAATAAGTATTATGCTATTTATCTTAAGTTTTTCGATTATGTTGCCAATAATTATTAAACCTTTTTACTATTATCATTTATCTAATCTGGATTACAAAAATATCAAATTTAATAATGGTGAACTAAATTATGATCAACTTAAATTAGCATATAACGAACTTTTTAATTATTTAGTTTTGTTTAAGAAATTTGGGACTGGGAAATTAGATTATTCATCTTTAGGGATGGCGCATTTCGCAGATGTGAAAAGACTGATTTTAATAGATTTTATTATTTTGGGTTTTTCTTTATTTACAATTCTTTTAGTTTTTTTAATATCAAAATTTACAAAAATAAGAATAAAAATTATTAAATCTTGTTTTATTGCTTCGACAATTTTACTAGGGGTGCTGATTATTGTTATAGGGTTGGTAATTAGTAATTATGATGTTGCTTTCCGTAAGTTTCATGAATTATTTTTTGCTGGTAAAACAAATTGAATATTTGAACCTTCAAAAGATGAAATTATTAAAATTTTACCTTCTACTTTTTTTAAGAACAGTGCTATTTTTATAGCATCAGTAATTATTTTTTGAATTTCTCTTTTTATTTTTTTACAATTAATTTTATTTTTAAAACGAAAGAGAAAACAATCTGTTTTGTTACATTAAAAAAACCTCCTTCTTTTTTAAAATACAAGAAGGAGGTTTTAATTATCAAATTTTTACTCTTTTTTTCGGGCTTAGGAACATTTGGTCAGACTCTGATATTTTAAAAGTCTTATAAAAATCGTCAGAGTTTTGTACCTGGATGTTTGTTCTCAATATAGCAGGAGCATGAACATCAGAAGCTAATAGTAATTTTTGGAGTTCAGGTCTTTGTTTAGATCTTCAGGTGATAGCATAGTTTATGTAAAAATGTTTTGGGTTGTAATCTTTTTCGCTTTTTGCTGCTTCAAGGGCACATGATAACCCACCTGCATCTGCGATGTTTTCGGATACTGTTAGTCTTCCGTCACATTTACCAACTTCTGTTTTTTTATTATCAAATAATTTAACCATTTTTTCAGCTCTTTTGTTAAATTCTTTTTTATCATCTTCGGTTCACCAATTTACCATATTACCTACTTCATCAAAGTTAGCCCCATTATTATCAAAGGCATGTGATATTTCATGAGCAATAACTGCCCCTATACCACCGTAGTTTGAAGAAGAGGATTGTTTTGAACTATAAAATGGAGATTGTAAAATGCCTGCTGGGAAAACTATTTTATTACTCGAAGGGTTATAATAAGCATTAATTATAGCCGGAGACATTGACCAAAGATTAATATCTTTCTTTTTACCATATTCAGCAAATTTCGCTTTTTGAACAGCCATTGTGAAATTAAGGGCATTTGTTATTAGATCATCATAGCCATTATACTTTTGAACAATAAATTCCTTATAAAAATCTTCAATAATTTCTGGGTAGCCTACATAAACGCCGATTTTAGAAAGTTTTAATATAGCTTTGTCTTTTGTTTGTTTTGATAGTCAGGTGTTTTCTTTTAAGCGGTCCTCGTATATTTTGACCATTTTATGAATCATTTGCTCGACATTCTTTTTGTTTTGGGGACCAAAATATGTTTCACCGTAATATTTACCAAAAGGCATAGAAAAAACATTATCAACAACAAATTTTACGGCTATTTTTTTCTTGCTAAAAGGTTTTCTTTGACCACTTAAAGCTCTTGAAAATTCCCCAGAAATTACTAAGCTTTCGTAATCTAATAAGCGAGATAATTCAATTAATGATGAAATATATAGAAAAGCTTTATAAAGTTCAAAATTTTCTTTTGTTAATAATTTCGAATAATTGTCAACTAAATCTTTCGAAACGCAAATAACTTCACTAATGCTATCATTGATTAATGAATTTAAAATATTAGATAAATTTATTTCTTTTATTTTTTTATTGAAATCATCAACTTTTCTAGGGTGATAAATGTTAGTTATAATTGCTCATTCTTGCGCTGAAAGAATATATTTTGATGCCTCGTTATCTCATAGGAGAGCTTTGTTAACTAAATCATTTGCTCATTTTTCATCATTATTTACTTTTAACAGCATTTTTTTAACCATATTAACTCAAATTCTATAAAATGAGTTCTTTTTTTCTTCATCACTATAATAACTTTTTTCTGGAAGGATAACAGAAGGGGTCGAAACAAAAAGGGTTTGTTTTTCATTGTTTTTAAAATCTGTGTGTATAAAAAAAGGAATAGGAACTTCAAAATTTCTTAAGCATAAGCTAGTATAGTTATTTTCAATATCATTTCATGATTGATATGACTCTATTTCTTTTAGTATTGGAATAATAGGCTTTATTGAGTGTTTTTTTCTATCGTTTCAATTATTAACTAAATTATAAAATTTAACCATTTCTAGAAGAATTTTATTTTCAGTTATTTCGGATGAGTCGATTGATCATTTTGTTATAAGTTTAGTTTTTAATCTTGTTAAACTTTCATCTAATCTTTCAAACGTGCCGACTGAGGTTTTGTTATCAGCAATTTTATGCTTATTTAATCATTCTCCATTAATTGCCTCAAAAAAATTTTCTTTAATTTTAGCTTTATTCATAATTTACCTTTCAAATTTAATGTTATTTTTTTCTTTCGCTTGAGTAAAACATTTTAATTTTTTTGTTAAATAAAACTTTTTTATAGTTTTTGAAATCTAAATTCTCAAAAACAATTGAGATTTTTAAATGCTCTGCCTTTTTGAGTATAAGACCAATATATAACATTGTTTCTGGGTTATTAAGCATTTTAGTAAGCGACTTATCAAATCATATAATTCCCACTCATTTACCAATTAGTGAAATAATATCATTATTGATTTCGGTTAATTTTATTCCTATAGCCGCCTTTGGATAGTTTTCTTTAATTTGTTCTATTTTTTTCTTAACTCTTAACATACTTTTTTTTGAATTAAGTGAAACTAATTGAACAAAGGAACGATCAATTTTAATAGAATTTTCAATACTTTTATTATCAATATAATTAAAAATAAAATCTTGTATATTTAAAACTTTTCCATGAATATCTTGTGATTTGATGTTTTCATATATTTGCATAAAAAAATTTTTATAAATGTCTAAGGAAGCTATGATATTTTCATCTTTTATATTTAAAATTTCAAATTTTCTTTTAACTAATAATAAATTGAGTTTAGTATTTTCATCGCCAAAATTATTTATAGACACAGCTTTAAAATCAATATTATTGCTTTGTTTTATTTCGTCAAGTGTATATTCATATTTTTCTTTAAAAATTTTAAAATCTTTGTTATCTTCTATGTTATTCGGAATTCAATAATCAACCATAGGTGTAAGTGTTTTGACAAAGTCAAAGACCGTTTCATAATACAATTGATTTTTGTTGGTTAAAAGCTCATTGTTAAATGAAAAAAAGGTAGAGTAAAGATTTTTGTAAAGAGTAGCAGTGTTTGCAAAGATTTTAGTTGCATAGTAAGAATGGCCACTTTGAAATCTATCAGAGGGAAAGACGAAAAAGATCTTATTTCAATCAAGAAAAACTTTGACGCCTTTTATTTGATTATAAACGCAACTATCTTGGAAAAGTTTTATAAAGTTATTAATACTATTAATATTTTTTATGTTTAAAATAAAACCACATGCTATATATTTGCTGTTTGGCGAAAAAAGGTAAGAAATGTTGGTGTTTAAAGCCTCGAAAACTTCATTTTTAATAGTATCATTTCTGTTTCAATTAACTGTCATAAAAGCTTTTTGATCATTTATGAAATTTATTTCAAAACTAACCTTTGTTTTGAATGTTGAATGCTTGTTATGTGTTGTTTCAAAACTAATAATCGTATTTTCTTTATTTTTTAAAGCACTTAAAAAAAGAAGTTTATATTTTTTTTCTAAAATCTCACATAAGTCATCTAATTTTCTTCATTTATTATTTAGAAGGTTTAATTTTTTTATAAATGTGGGTTCATTTGAAATGTTGGGAATACCATTCAGATGTTTAATTCTATTTTGTTTCAAATCAATTTCTAAACAGAGGAAACCACTTTCGTTTTTAATATTATTTTGTGTTCTTATTAAAAATAAAATAAATCAAAAAGAAAAAATGAATATTATGGAAGAGAATGCAATAATTCAGATTAGCAAATTAAATTAACTCCTTAGTCATTAAGGTCACCATCTCATTTTTTAATTGAGTGATGCGATTTTTCAAATTGTTTTGTGGTTTTTTGTTGTGGAAAGGTTACAGTAATTATTGAGTCAACCATATCAATAATTTCACCGCGTCCATAGATTTTATGCATTATATAATCTCCGACAACTAAATGGCTATTGTTTTGGTGATTTTCTTCAGCAATAGAAAAATCATTTGCAAGTGTTACAGAACCATTTTGTTCTTTTATACCTGCCTCTCCTAAAAATCTGCTACGTTTAGTAAAACCAGATCTATTAATTGCAAATGAAAGGAAAAGCTTTTTCTTAGCTCTTGTAATTGCAACATATGCAAGCCGTCTTTCTTCTTCAAGACCTTCAATATTTTCTTCATGTGTATTTGAATTAGTTAAAAATGTAAAATCTTTACTTGGTGAAATAGAAATTGCTCTTTTTAGAGGGAATAAACCTTCAGCAAGCCCACAAATAAAAACATAATCAAATTCTAATCCCTTAGCATTGTGCACTGTCATCAATGAAACAAAACTTGTTGCATCGTTTTCGACGTCTCTATCTGTTATTAGTGTAATTTCTTGTAGATATTCATCTATAGTACCGTGAGAATTGTTTTTTTCTCATAACTCAATAGCGTTTATTAAACTTTGAAAATTTTCTTGTTTTGATTCATAATCTTCTTCGGAAATTTTAAATGTATCAAAATAGTTTATTTTTTTATACATAAACTCTTTGAGCGTGCTGCTTATTGAATTAGTTTTTAAGGCTGCTCTCGCTCACCGAATATCATTAATTAGTGAAGCTAATTTTTGAAGTGTAGTTGTTGAAATACTTAAAGTTTCTTGCAGTTCATCAATATGCGCTTCAATTGCATTGAATAATGTTGTACCCTTATTTCTTGCAAATTCAATTAACTTATCAACGGTTACCTCCCCAATTTTTCTTGAAGGTTTATTTATGATACGTAGAAGCATAATTTCACTACCATCATGAATAACTCTTAAGTATGCTAAAGCATCTTTAATTTCTTCACGTTGATAAAATTTGATTGAGCCAAAAAGCTTGTATATTGTACTTTCTCTAATCAAAGCTTCTTCAATTGCTCTTGAGTAGCTATTGGTTCTAAATAAAATAGCAATATTTTTTAATTGCACTCTCGAACGTTTTAATTCTGAAATTTTTCGCGCTATTCACCGGGCTTCAGCTTCTTCGCTATGACCACAGTAAAATTCAACATCTTCTCCTTCTTCATTTTCTGTGTATAAGTTTTTTTCTAGTCTTAATTTATTTTTAATGATTAATTTATTTGCGTAATAAAGAATTTTTTTAGTTGATCGATAATTTTCTTCAAGTTTAATTGTGATAGCATCTGGATAATCCTTGTGAAAATTAATAATTATATTGATATCAGCATTTCTTCAACTATAGATTGTTTGGTCGGGATCTCCTACAATTGTTAATTTATTTGTTGAACAAAGTTTTTGTAGTATTTTGTATTGAATAATGCTTGTGTCTTGAAATTCATCAATTAATAAATAGTCATATCGTTTAGCCCATTTGTTGGCTATATGCTCATATTTTGGGTCATAAAAAAGTTTGTAAACAAAGACTAGTAAGTCATCAAAATCAAGCGCTTTTGATCGTTGCAATCTTTCTTGATAATGCTTGTAAATCAATTCCTTTGTTTCGATAGCTTTTCTTTCTTGTAGAGATAAAGATGTGTCAATATTTTCGTTTTCAATATTTAAAAATTCAAATAATGAATTCTTTTTGTTTTGAATGAATGAAATGATTGAACTATAACTGAATTCATTATTAGATATTTCTAATTCATTATAGACTGATTTAAGGATTGCTTTTTGGTCTATTTCGTCAATAATTTGGAAATCGTTCTCATAACCTAGCAAATGAATTTCATATCTTAATATTTTTGCACAAATAGCATGGAAAGTACTTATGACAGGAAGTTGTTCAGGATTATTCACCATTGTGATAACGCGCTGTTTCATTTCATTAGCTGCTTTGTTTGAAAAAGTTAGAGCTAAAACGCGTGAAGGTTTTATTCCCAATTCATCAATTAAATATGATATTTTATATGTTAAAACTCTTGTTTTTCCTGAACCTGCACCAGCAATTATACGAAGTGGTCCGTCATTGTATTCTACTGCTTCTCGTTGTTGTTTATTTAGTTTTTCTAGTTCTATCATCTTCACCCCTTATAATTAAATATACTTTATAATTATAACCTAATTAAACCTATTAATATTTAGTAATAAAAAATAGCCTTAATTTTTGGCTATTTTGTGATATTGATTTTAGGAAGTTCACGTTTTTTTGGTTTAATTTTAAACGTTAAATTTTCATCTTCAATAATATCTTCATATCTATTTTTTCAAACGGTTTTTGTTCGCGATAATTTATCATTTCAACTTAGTCTTGTTGATGAAATACCAGAAATAATTAGCAGTATTTGAAGATTTATAGAAATCGTAGCTAGTGCTGTTGGTAATATAACAACAAGCTTTTCAACATTATTTAATTTTCCACCGCGAGCAGCTTTTAAAAATGCATCAGTAGACATTAACATGAAACTCATAAAAACAAAAATTCATAAGAATGCAAATAGTCTTTGCCGATCAAAAATAAATTTGGAAGTTCTTCTTTTTTCTTCATCGGAAAGAATTTTGATTTTACATATTAACATTCCAATTGTTTGGCCTTTTAGTATTGTTGGAATAACAATGTATTCAAATATACATAAAAAAATCATCAATAATAGCCAAAGGCGAAAGTATATTTCTTTTAGTGTGGTACTTTGTGTGCGAAATTCAGCTTTTTTGTAATTGAATATTATAAAAGAAGTCGCTACAATTAAAACTATGAAAATAAGAAGATCAATTAATGTAGCTAATAATCTTATTCAAAAATTAGCCTTAACATTTTGCTTTATGGTCATATAAATTTTTTAATAATGTGGTCTCATTTTTTACTAAAACCAGACGTTAAATCATAAAGTTTTTGAATATTAAATTCTTTAAAAAAGTGATTTATTTGGAGTTGCTCTACTCAAAAAGGTCTTAGTATTGAAATTTCTTGAATAAGAGAGTTTTTAATGCTAATTAGTGTTTTTTCATCTAATGGATTCTTATTATGTTTTAATGAGCCGACAATTGCAGCAATATAATAGCAATAATTTAGACATTTAGCCAATTCGAGAGCATTTTTAGTTTCAATATCTATTGTATTGAAGGAATTGAATATATTATTTCAATTGCGAGTCAAGGATTTAGGGTTAAAAATTAATGGATTATCATTATTATTAATGATTCATGTGTCTTCGAAAAAAGCATATGTTTTTGAATAAAGAAGGCTTTGAAAAACAGGATTGGGTGAATATTCTAGATTGAGATCCTTTGTTTTAGGTAAGAAAAAAACTTTCTTTAAAATATTTGTCTTAACAATTGAATTGAACATAAAAGGGCTAGTTAATATAAAAGGTAGTTTATTGGTTTCTAAATTGACTAAACCTAACATTGATAAGTGGGCTGACTTGAATAATAATTTGTTTATTACTTGGTTATATCCGGGAACTTGTATGAAATCTGCTTTTTTGGGCGAAGATTTAATAAAATTATCAAATCTTTGAATAAACTCATTTTTTAAATTGGCATATGAGTAAAGAATGAACGTATAAGGGGTTTCAATAAGATCTAAAGCTTGTTTTATTACAACATCGAAATGTTGATGGCCCGAATTAAAGATAATTTTTAATCTTTCGCCTAGCTTTGATTGTAGTTTATCAATTTCTATATAATCCTTTTCTTTCGGTCTATCAAAGGTCAAAATGATATTAAAATTTTGTGATTTTTGTTTATAGATATTGTAAAAAATTTTATTTAGAGGTATTTTTACGTTGTAAATAGGAATAATTATAGTTAGATTTTTTTTCATTAATATCCTTGTTACATTTTAATTTGTCCAGCAACTCTTGGGAAGGGGATGACATCCTTAATGTTAGCAATACCTGTCACATACATCACTAGTCTTTCAAAACCAATCCCAAAACCACTTGATGGTGCATATCCAAATCTACGCAAGTCTATGTATCATTGCAAGGGTTCTTGTGAAATTTTTAAGTCATGCATTCTTTGAACAAGTTTGCTATATCTTGATTCTCTTTGACTACCACCAATTAATTCCCCTATCCCTGGAACTAATAAATCAAAAGCTGCAACAGTTTTGTTGTCATCATTTTGGTACATATAAAAAGCTTTAATATCTTTTGGATAATTTGTAACAGCGACTGGCCCATTTACAATTTTTTCAGAAAGGAATTTTTCATGTTCTGAAGCTAGATCCATACCAAAAAAAATGTTTTTTTCTTCAAATTGGTCGCTAAAAGGTTTAAGTTTTTCAACCACATCTTTATAATCAATAACTGTTAGTTTGTTATCAAGAAATCTGTTTAATGTTTCCAGTAGATCAGGATTGTAAGATTGCAATACCTTCATTTCATCTAAATGTTTGCTTATAGTGTTTTTAATGACAGTTTTTAATAAATCATCTGCAAGGTTAATAATATCCTTTAATTCATAAAAAGCAACCTCAGGTTCAATCATTCAAAACTCAGCTAAATGGCGTGATGTGTGCGAATTTTCGGCTCGAAATGTAGGCCCAAAGGTATAAACCTTCTTAAAACTAGCTGCATATGCTTCAGCATGAAGCTGTCCTGTAACTCCTAGGAATGCTTTTTGCTTGAAAAAGTACTCTTTTGTTTCATCATCAACCAACAAAGTTTCGCCGGCTCCTTCACCATCATTTGAAGTGATAATTGGTGATGCCATGTAAAGAAATTCATGTTCTTGAAAATATTTGTGAATTTCAAAAGAAAGAGTATTTCTTATTAACATTATACTTTTGAATAAGCTTGTTCTATTTCTTAAGTGAGGAATTTCTCTTAAAAAATCAAGTGAAGTTTCTTTTTTTTGTATAGGAAAATCGTTGTCAACTTGATTGATAACAATTAATGTTTCTAAAATAAGTTCAAGCGGTTGTTGGGCATCTGGTGTGAGGTGAATAATTCCTCTAGCAATTAATGAGGTTCCTAGCGAAATTTGCGCGACATTGAGTTTTTGAATCATTTCTCCTTTAACTACTATTTGTAATGTTGCAACAGTACTCCCATCATTAACAGTTAAGAATCTAATTTTTTCATTTCCTCTATTAGAAACTAATCAACCTTTAACCTCAAACTTTTCATTTTCTCTTATTGTTTCAATGTTTTGTAATAACTTTTTAATTGTCATAACATTGCTCCTAACCAATTCTTTTAATCTAATTTATAATTTATAATTATACTTAAATTTTGTTACTATTTAATTTTTGATAACATTATTAAATGTTTAAATGTTTTTATTCTTAAATTTAAAAGAAAAAATAGGATTAACCTATTTATGATTTTGTTGCTTCGAAATAGTAGGCTGCAATCTTTGTTCGCAGGTTGTTTTCGATAATTGGATATGTGAATAAATGGTAATTCTCATTTGTCGAGGGTTGCTTGAAAATAGATTTGGCAATTTCATCATTTCCAAAATACCATTCATCTAAAAATTTATATGTTAAAAGATCTGTTGGTGTATATGAAATATATTCAAAGTTTATTAGTTCACCTAAGTCGCTTTTAGTAAAAACTTCTTCAAAACTATCTGAAAAAATATCTGTTCCCTTATCAGAATTATTTCTTATAATTCGTAAAAATTCAATATTATCCTCAGTAATTTCACTTTTAAAACTTCTTAAGAATTTTTTTCAATTTTCCAGATTGTTTCAATCAATGCTTTTTAATTTTTGTGATTTTGAAAGAAGTTTGATAATTTCTTGTCTGCTATCACTGTTGAAAATTAACGTTAAAGTATCGATGGAACTATTTAGGTCTTCATTGGTCAGGAATTTTTTTAATGTTTCAAAGAAACGCTTTTCTAGTAATTTCAATCTTTTTTCAATGCTCTCGGCCGATCTGATAATAACGTTGTTGTTATTATATATCAAAGAGCTAATGCTATCTAAAAATTTGGAAGTGTCTTCATCACTTAGTTTATGGGATATAATTCAACCATCGACAAGGTAATAATTGTTTTTAGGCCGCACAAATCTAATTGTTCCTTCTTCAACTGAAGCAAAATTATCTTCTGAATAATAAGCGTCTAAGGCATCGCCATTATAAATAACTGATGAATCTGAGCGCCCTTGTTTTGGTTCAATAAGGTAGTTAAGCAATTCTAATCCATCGCCACTTAGGTGATTATATGCTGTGTTTTTAATATCATAACCAGAAGAATTTTTGACAAATGCTACGAAAGAATCAATTGCTAGCTTGTAATTATTCTCGTTAAAGTCAAAGAGTTTTCCCTCTCCATTGAAGGTAAATAATTGTTTTCAATTTTTATTATCTCGCGATTTATAATTAATGGCCCCAATCATTAAGTTATCAACAAACGCATTAGTTCAACCAATGTGTTGATATTTATTTTCTTTTAGGGTATCAAAAATTTGATTTCAATCGAGTTGCATTGATTTGTTTTCTAATTCTTGAATTGAGGAATTGTTTAGTGTTAAATTAGGTCTACTATTTTTATTAACATTATATGCAACTCCTTTGTCTTGCGCATAATACGGTATAAAGAAGTCATAAAAATGTTCTCATTGGGCGCTAGTATTACTTTTTCAAAGTTTTTTATTTTTGTCTAAAATAAAACCTTTTGAATCTAATTCGTGTTTAGGTAGGTTTACTAGCTTATTGTATATTAGATTATCAAAGTTTTCAAGGTGTTTTCTAACATTTTCTGTGTAAAAAAACTTTCTAACATTTCAGTCATTGGCATCACTTTTTCCGTATAATCTAGCAAAATCAACTTTTCTGACCTTTTTTTCTATAATGAGTTGTGCTGTTTGAAAATCACTTCCAACACCAGCGATCGCTTTGTCTTGGGTTAATGCTTGGGTAAATTCGTTGATTTCCTTGAATTCTTTATAGTTGTAGTCTTTTTTTAGTTTTTCTTTTATAGAAGGCGCTAAATAAGATTCGTAATTATAAATACTTGGTCGGTACTTATTTGAAAGTTTAATTGAGATTGCAAAAATAAAAATTATGGTTATAACAAAAAAGGAAAGTATAAATATTAAGACCTTAAAAATTCTTTTGTTCAATTTATAAGACCTCCTTATAAAAATCCTTTTGTGCTTGTTTTTTACTTAAAACTAGGGATTTTTTAGCTAATTTATTTTGTGTTCCTTTAAAAATAATATATAGTGTATTTATAAATATTACTATTAAAAGCGATATTGCACCAATAGCCAGCGATCATGCCTGAAATTGACCTTCATACAATTGTGTTCCTAACGTTTCCGTATTAGAAACAATTCTTGTAATAATAAAATCATCAAATGACAAAGTCATAGTCATAACAAATGTAAAAATTATAGATCCTAGCATATAAATAAAATATGTTTTAAATCATGTTCTAAATTTTGAATATCCTAAATCCTGACTTGCTTCAAAAATATTTTTGGAAAATTTATCGCTTTTAGGTAGCATTATTAAAATTCCGTATGGAAGACACATAACAGTATGTCCAATAATAGATCTAAAAAAACCTTCACTCGTTGCTTTTAGGGTTCCAAAAAATAAGAAGTTTAGAACAATAGCAAGTGTCAATCCTGTAATAACATCAGGATTTATCATAGGCACATTTGAGGTTGCTTGCACAAAAGATCTTGCCCCTTTATTCTTGTGTCTTCATAGAGCAAAAACAGTTAGTAAGGAGATACTAATAACAAGGACAGAAGTTGCGATCCCAAGAAGAAATGAGTTAACAAATGCTAGACTATGTGATTTAGAAAACAGTTCCTTGTATGCATCAAAAGAAGTTCTATTTCAAGTTGTTACTGAAAAAATTCCTTTATCTGAAGGGGAATTAAAACTGTAAATCGTTCCAAAAATTATTGGTATATAAAGAAAAGCAAGAATCACAAAAACATATGAATATTTTAAAAAGTTTTTAAATTTAGTCATAATTTCCTCCTTGTCTTTTTTTTCTAATTAAGAATGGTATTCCATAAATGATTGCATATATTGATAATAGAACTGCAAGAGTGATAATAACTAATGTTGAAGAATTTGCTAAATCAAACGGGTTGGCTGTGTTGGCAAACTGGTTTATTAGGTTACCAATTAGTTGTTTTTGACTGCCATTTGGTAAGAGTTTGTCTGAAATAATAATAGAGGTTGCAGATATCATTAAAACAATTCCGAAACCACTTAATATTGCTTTGGATGTGTAAGGAATTATAACTTTAAAAACTGTTTTAAATTTTGAATACCCTAAATCCTCCGAGGCTTCCAAAATGTTATTTGGCATATCTTTAATAACCTGGTACAATGGTAGAACCATGAATGGTAGATAAAGATAAACCATACCAAAAACAATAAAGAAATTGTTATTTAACTGATTTTCATCGAAAATTGCCGAGAATAAACCTCTAACTGCTAAAGCTTTTGATATTGTAAAAATAGCTAAGGGGCTAAGAATTAGAGTTAAACCCAATATTTTAATAATCTTATATTTAGATCTTGAAACAATATATGCATACGGGAAACCGATTATTAGCGATACAGTTGCAGCAAATAATCCAGTCAGCAGAGACCTTCCTATTATTACTCATGTTGAAGGTTTTAGAGCAATTTCTCAATTTTCTAGTTTTGTTTGTCCTTCTAACGGTTTAAATGCATAAATGCATACAAACACCATAGGTAGGATAATAAATAAAACCGCAAAAACAACATATGGAACTATAAATGTAAATTGCAATTTTGACATCGGTGAAGAAAGTTTTTTGATTTTTTTTACATTTCTTGTACTAGACTTCATTTGTTTGACCTAATTCATTTTCTAATAATTCAAGTTTTTTATCTTTCTTCATTAGGTGGATAGCATCAATATCCCAATCTAAAAATACCTCTTTGCCGACAGCGTATTTTGAAGAAGTTTCTACATAAATAATTTTATCCTTACATTGGACCTCATAATTATAGTAGCTGCCTCCATAGGTTGATTTTATAATTTCTCCCGTTAGCTTAGCTTTTGATTTTACTCTTGTTATAATAATATCTTCTGGTCTTATAAGGGCATCCAAACTTTCCCCGGGCTCAAATTCGTCATGAATAGTGTCAAAAGTCCTTGACATAAATTTTACCTTGTTTGCTTTTATGAAAGTAGCGTTAAAAAAGTTTGAATCTCCAATAAAGTTTGCTACTCATTTATTAACTGGAAAATCATAAAGTTCCTTCGGAGTAGTAAATTGTTCTACTTTTCCATCACGAATAACAGCAATTCTATCGCTCAGTTGCAGTGCTTCATTTCGGTCATGAGTTACAAAAATAAAAGTAAGTTTCAGCTTTTGTTGAATGTCCCTTAAAAGAGTTTGCATTTTTTCTCTTATTTTAGCATCAAGAGCACTTAATGGTTCGTCTAATAAGAGAATTTCGGGTTCAATAACTAGTGATCTTGCGAGTGCTACTCTTTGTTTCATACCACCTGATAAAAAGTTAACGTTTTTCTTTTCGTTGCCGCTTAAGCCAACGAGATCCATAATTTGTTTAACTTCTTTATCCATTTCTTCATTAGTAATTTTTCTAGTTAGGTATCTTTTTTCAAATGCCTCAGTTTTTAAGTCAACATAGTTTTCTCAATATGAATATTTAAAATCCATATCATCAATTCATTGCTGGTATTTTTGTTTCTTTCTTTTTGAAAGCGATGAATTATTATTTAATTCTCTTTCATATAATTCGAATTCTTTGTCGAGATTTTTCATTTTTTGATCGGCAAATTTTCTTCATTTTCTTCTTTGCAGTGTTAATTTATTATGAAATGATTTTGGAAGATTTTCTTTGTTAATTCTTTTAAGTCTTAGACCATATTTAATATTGTTTTCAACATTTAAGTGTGGAAATAGGGCATAGTCTTGGAATATAGTAGAAACATCCCTTTTATGTGGGGAAAGATCCTTAATATCTTTGCCATGAAGTTTAACTTCTCCACGAGTAACCCATTCAAAACCACCAATAATTCTTAAAATAGTAGTTTTGCCAGATCCAGAAGGTCCTAAAAGAGTAATAAATTCACCTTTTTCGATACTAAGATTGACATTGTCTAAAACTAGTTTGTCTTCAAACTCTTTGACAACATCAACAAGTTCAATGATTGCTGAGTTTGTCTTTTTAACTTTCTTTTTTTCCATAATTGTTCCTTTCACCATTATGATTTGGTTATTTGATAATAGTAATCAATCATTTTTGTTCTCAATTCAGGATTGAGCGGCTGATATGGTCTAAAATTTATGTCTTTGTTTTCTTTTATATCAAAAATAGAAATTGCTTTTTGATCTTGATTTTTATTGCTATCAATGAAATAAGTTTCTAATAAAAAGAACTTTATAGTCTTAAAACTAGGTGTGTAATTTATTACATCAAAGTTTGCAACATTTTGTAAATTTTCGTTTGAAAAGGCATTTCTAAAAAATCTATAGTATTTTTTATAAAATGATAAATCAATGTCTTTTAATGATTTGGCAATTTTATTTTTATCTTTTTTGTTAAAAAGATTTTTTTCTATTTCTTCTTCTGAAATCCCACTATTTTTAATTTCTTTATAAACATTATTTATGTATTTATTATATATTTGTTGGTAGCTTAAACTAACATCCCCAAAAACAAGGTTTTTTAGTGTTTCTAGAAGAGCGTCTGATTCTTTATCATCTGTGTCTTGTGAAATGATTCATGCATCAATATTTTTATATGTATTTTTAGGCCGAACAAACGATATATTATTACTTTGATTTAAATTTGCAAAGTTATCCTTTCCATAATAAGCATCAAGTGCATCACCATTATACATTATTGCAACATCAGCTTTTCCACGTGCTGGCTCAATTATGCCCGATACAATTTCCTGTCCATCAGTTATAAGTTTATTTCTTTTTGTGTCTTTTATATTGTTGCCAGTTGAAACATTGACAAATTTTGCAAAGTGATCAATAATATTTTTGTAGTTCTCTTTGTTTAAATCTTTTCATTTTCCGAATGAGTTTTTTTGGCTTCCATTGCCAATTAGATTTTTATAAAATTGACCAATCATGGCATTGTCAAGAAATCAATCAGTTCAGTAAAATTTTGGATTTTTATATTTTTTTGATAATGAATTTATTAGATCAAATCAATTTTTTCCGTCTTTAATATCACTAAAATCAGCATTTTCCTTAATATTATTTCTTGTAGATTTTGAAATTTCTGAATTTTCAGGATTATAGGCTATACCTTTGTCAAGAGTAAAATAAGGAATTAAAAATTCATAGAAATGGTCCATACCTTCTTTATTATCTGCTTCAAAGCCAATAACTTCCTTATCTTTATAATAAAGAAAAGGTTTAAAGTTTAACTTGTCAATTTTATTATTTGGATTAATTCTCTTTATTTCCTCTATTATTCAACTATCAAAAAAATCAAATTGTTTTTTTACGTCATTAGTATAAAGATTTAATATGATCTCTTTTTTATTTTTTGCATCATAATTAACATCAAAAACTTTTTTAAAATTAATCTTTTTTAACTTGTTTTCAACGATAAGTTGAGCTATTTGATAATCAGAATTTACCCCTGCTACAGCTTTTTTATTTTTTATTGCTCTTGTAAATTCATCAAGATTCTTAAATGTATGATATGAATAGTTTTTTTTGATCTTGTTAATAGTATTTTTATTAAGGTATGATTCATAGTTATAAATACTTATTTTATAAGGGTTGCTTATTTTTAAAAAAAGTATAATAATAAAAACTACAAAAATAATGCTGATTAAAATAAAGAGGAGTGAAAGCTTTAATTTATGAGTTATTTGAATTTTCATTTTAATATCCAGCTTTCTTAATTTTTTCCTCTTTATCCACTCAATCCTCATCAACTTTAACTCTTAAAAACAAATTAATAGGATGTTTTAAAACACTGGCAATTTTTTCTCTTGAAGACATTGAAATTGTTTTTATTTTTTGTGCCCCTTTACCAATTACAATACCTTTTTGTGATTCGCTTTTTACATAAATAGTAGCTGAAATTGTATACGGAATTGTTTCGCTATCATTTTCTTTAAATTCATCAATTAGCACAGCGATTGAATGCGGCACTTCATGATATAAATTTTTAATTGCATATTCTCTAATAATTTCTTTAGCTATAAATCTAAGAGAGACATCGCTTAATTGATCTTCCTCAAAAGGCAAATCATCTTCATAAGAATATTTTTTAATTTCATCAATTAAATCAATATAGGATTGTTTATAATCTTTGCCAATACCCAAAACGGTATTAATTCCTAAACTTTTTAATTCATGAGCTTTTTCATCTAATTTTATTTTGTTATCAATTAAATCAATTTTAGTTATTATTGCTATTATTTCGCTATCTGTTGTTTCCTTAATTTTGTTAATAATAAATTTATCGCCTTTTCCTATTTCTTCATTAGCTGGCGTTAAAAATAAGACAATATCAACAGCTTTCATTGTTTCATAACTTTTTTGATTTAGCTTTTCTGATAATAAGAATTCTGCCTTATGGACTCCAGGGGTATCAATAAAAATTATTTGGACTTCATCATCATTGTATATACCTTTAATATTATCTCTTGTTGTTTGGGCAACATTGGAAACTATTGCCAACTCAAAATCTAAAATGTTATTTATTAGCGTACTTTTTCCTACATTTGGTCTTCCTACTAAACCAACATAACAAATTTTTTTCATTTATAAACCTCATAAAAATTTTTATTAATATCTAGTGATGTTTAAACGTTTCATAATGTTTTCTACATGTGTATTCATAACTAAAGTTTCTGCTTCTGTTTGGTGGTCAAAACCAAAAAGGTGTGCAACTCCATGGGCAAAAATATAGCAATATTCTCTTTTTAAACTATGATTAAATTTTTTTGCTTGTTTTTTAATTTTTCATGGCGAAATAATTATTTGACCAAGCTCTAAATTTTCAAGAAAATCTAACTCATTAGCTGCTTCTAGTGGGAAGCTTAAAATATCAGTTGTATAGTTTTTGTTTCTATGCAAATTATTAAGTTTTTTCATTTTGAATCTATTAACAAAAAGAAGGTCAACAGACAAATCTTTTGTACTATTAAACTCTGCCTTTGCTTCATTGAGTATATTGCAAAAATCTTTCTCAAATTTAAACGTGCTAAAACTGTTATTTTTAATGGTTAATTTATTCATAAAAATAATTATAAATTAACACAAAAAAAATGAAAAAAATTTAATTTTATTTTTTTAGAAAAATAGTTGGGGAATTTTTTAGTAAAAATCTTTTATTATGGCTTGTTTCAATAATAATAGAATTTTCTTGTTTTTTGCATATTAATCTAGATATAAGTTCAAACATTTGCTGTGATAAAAATTCAAAACTTTCATCAAGCAAAACCAATTGATATTTTTTTATTAATAGAGGCAATAATTTTATAATTTGTTTTTGTCCCATAGAAAACTTATTTGAGTTTAAAAGTAGATTAGAAAATATATTTATATTTAGCGAATTTATAACACTGATGAAATCTGTATCTTTTAATATTTTTTCTTTTTCCTTATTATTAACATCTGAAAATAAATATGTATATAAATCTATGTTTGGCATATTAAATTCATTACCTGAAAAATAAATTTTTTCCTTAAATCAAGACTTATTTATCTCTTTGATTTCAATATTATTAAAAATAATTGACCCTTTGTAATTTAAATAAAAACCACTTAATAATTTAAACAAAGTACTTTTTCCGGAACCGTTTGGGCCTTGCAATTTCGCACCTTTATCAATAATAAAATTTAAATCATTAATTATATTGCGACGTTCAAATCCAAAGCAAAGCCCTTTGAATTTAATTGTTTTTAAATCTATTATATTATTAATAGAATTTCTTAATCTTGATTGTGGAATATTGATTATAAAATTTAATCTAGTTGAACCGTTCTTAAAAATTTTTCATCCTATAAAAAATTCTTGAAGATTATTGCTTGGTTCAGAAATAATTGTTTGTATTTGCAATATGAAAAATAATTGGCCTAGGTTAGATGTTTTTTGTAATAAAAAAAAGCAATAAATTATTATTGTTGCCATCAAATTTAAAAACCTTAAAATTAAATTTTTTATTGAACTTAATTTATTGATATTAAGATCATCATTTCTATAACTTTTTATATTGTTTAAAAAACTTTGTTTTTCAAGATTTTCTCACAGCATTAGTCCATAAGAATCTTCATTTTTTACTATAAACGAAAGTTTATTTATTTCTTCAACGCTTTTCTGTGTTAGCTTTTTTGATAAAAGGCTAATTTTATTGTTTATAAAATAGCTAACCAAGGTCTTGATTATATTAACAAGTATTACTATTAATATGAATTTTATTTTTACAAAAAATAATAAAGGTATAACTAAGATAATAGAAAATAAAAAGGAAGAGATAAAAGAAATCATAAACGATAAAAAACCGGCTATTGATTCAATCGACAGATATCTTAAGAGAATTTCATTCTTGCTAATTTTTAAAATTTGTTTGTATTCCGCTCCCTCAATGCTATTTATAAATTGTTCTTTTATTGTTGCTGATATTAAATTTTTTAATTTTGTTAATAAAAAATTATTTAATAAGGAAACAACAAGCAAAACCATTGAAATTCAAAAGAAAAACATTATTGTTTTTTGTCCTTCTGATATTTTTATTTGTTGAATACTTGCAAATATATTTTTATTAATAAATGAAAGTAAAAAATTTAAAAAGATAGTAATGAAACTAAATAGGACGCCAATGACTAATGACTTTAAATTAAGTTTAAATTTAAAAGAAAAAAACTTTTCATAAATATTTTTTTGATTACATTCTTGCTGTTTTTTAACTATTATAATTAGGCCAGTAAATTGTTTTTTAAATTGTTTAATCTCTATTTTTCTTTTTCCTTTTGTTGAATCTAAAGTAAATACAAAATTATCACTTATGTTTTCAATAATTACATAATGTAGAAAATTATCTATCTTTGAAATAGCAATTAATGGAAAAGAAGTTTTGAGTTTTAATATTTCTTCTCATTCAATTTTAAATGCTTCTGTATGGAGACCAATTTTACTAGCTAACAAACAAAGATTGGTAATATTAATCCCATCCTCAGAATAGGTTGATTCATATTTTAAAAAATTTATATCAACTCATTTTTTTCAATAAAATTTGTGTAATGATTGTAATACATAAAGTCCACAATCTTTAATATCTTCTTGGAACCGAATTTTCATATATTCAATTGTTTCATTATTTAATTTTAACTATGTCTAAATAAAGAAAAAAAAGAGAAATTCTAATTACTTAACAACATTAAAATTTTAAATTTTAGTAAAATTAATAATTATGAAAAAATCTAAAATTAAAAGAAAAATGTTAATTTTTTCTTTATTAGGATCATTGGGCGCGATCTTAGCTCCCTCTGTTTTATCAGCGGCTTGCACGTTTGATTTACCGGTTATATCAATTGTTGATGATCCAAATTTTGTTAGCATAAATGAAAAAGGAGAAAAAATAATTAAAAAACGTAGTGCTAGTTCATTTTACGAATTAAATTCAAAACGTTTATTTAATCCAATTAGCCAGTTTGATGATAAATATAGGCTATTCACAAATGATAGGAAATTAAATAATACACATGATACATCTCATGTTTATAAGATTAAACCTGATTTTCAGTTTTTAAAATTTGCTAATTTATCAGGTCAATATGATTATCGCCTTTTTTCATTTAGATATGATGAATTAGTCGCAAACATTCCTGGCGCTGCTATTCCCAAATATTCTCAATATAAACATAACCCCAAGGCAGTTTTTATTATGTTGTATTGAATTAGAAAAAATGTTGAAGCAGCACCTAATTTTATTAATGATGTTATTAGTCCATCAAAATCTCGATTTCCAGAATCTCGCCCTGAAATCGAAGAAGCACCATGAGCTTTCGTTAGAAATACTTCACCTTCGTTAAAAGGCTTTTGACAAGATGTTACTGAACCATTAGTTTTACTTTTTGAAGAGGAATAATTATGAAAACAATAAGAACAAGATATGCCCCAAGTCCAACAGGCTATTTACATATTGGCGGTGCTAGAACCGCTCTATTTAATTATTTATTTGCAAAACATTTTAATGGAACTTTTATTTTTAGATTAGAAGATACTGATGTTGCTAGAAATGTCGAGGGTGGGGAAGAGAGTCAGCTTGAAAACCTTGCTTGACTGGGTATAATACCAGATGAAAGCCCGCTAAAACCTAATAAAAAATACGGCAACTATCGACAATCTGAAAAATTAGCAATTTATAGAGACATTGCTAATAAGTTAATTGCCAAAGGCTTCGCTTATAAGGCATATGATAATTCGCAGGAATTAGAGCAACAGCATAAAGAACAAGAAGAAGCTAAAATTGCTTCGTTTAGATATGACCCTAATTGATTGAAAATTTCTGATGAAGAAAAGAAACGCAGGGATGAGAATAATGAATATTCAATAAGGCTAAGATTGAAAAAAAATACTATTTACGGATGAAGCGATTTAGTTAGAGGTTGAATAGAAGTTAATAGCGATGATATTGGTGATTTTGTTATTATTAAGAGCGATGGTTATCCGACATACAACTTTGCTGTTGTCGTCGATGATCACCAAATGGAAATTAGCCATGTTCTAAGAGGCGAAGAACATATAACAAATACGCCTAAGCAATTAGCAATATATGAGTCTTTAAATTGAACTCCTCCTGTATTCGGACATTTAACCATTATTACTAATATGGAAGGTAAAAAACTTTCAAAAAGAGATAAAACTTTGAAGCAATTTATTGAAGATTATAAGAATGAGGGATATAACAGCCATGCAATTTTTAACTTTTTATCTTTATTAGGTTGAACTTCCAAAGATAGCCAAGAAATAATGAGTCATGAGGAATTAATTGAAAAATTTGATCCAGAAAGGTTATCTAAATCACCTTCTAAATTTGATATAGTTAAGATGGATTGATTTTCAAAACAATATATGAAAAAAGTGGAAAACCAAGAAATTATAAAATTAATTAATTCACCATTTTCTGACGAATGAAACAATTTATTTGTTGAAACTTACAAGCAATCAGCGTCAACAATCAACGAGATCAAAAATAATTTAAAAATATATACCAAGCCAAAAGATAATACTACATTGGTGATATCCAATATAGATGTTGTAAAAACATTTAGTAAATTATTGCATCAAAATGATTTTGATATTCAAAACATTCAAATGTGTATTGAACACACAAAGCAGGAATTAAATGTAAAAGGTAAGGATTTATTTATGCCTATTAGAATTGCTGCAACATATGAGGAGCATGGACCAGAATTAGCTAAGGCTATCTATCTTTTTGGCAAAGACATTGTATTTGAAAGACTAAAAAAATGAAGCTAAAATATATCTTAATTTCAGAACAAGAAGGCGAAATATTAAGCAAAGTGGAGACTGATTTTGTCGATTTTAAAGAAAGTAATAGCACTGAATTTACACATATTGAATTTACTGATGAAAAAGTTATGGACTGTATTTTAGATATTAAAAACGATGAAGTAAGAATCTCATATGCCGGTCAATATTTAGAAATGAAGCAGAATGAATTTGTGCCCAATAAACTTATTGTTTCATTTGATCCAAAGAATAAGACAAATAACATTCAGCAAATTCATATTGATATATATTTAATTGAAACAAAAATATCTAATAAAGAAATATCATTTATGTATGATATTTTACAATCAAAAAAAATTCTTGTAAGAAACACTGTTAAACTAGTCTTTGAATAAACAAAAAATCTAATCGATAATTCCGATTAGATTTTTATTTTTTTATACTTAAAGTGGGAAACACAGGAATAAATTAAATGTGATTCCTAATAATTAGGGTTAATTTTAGAAATTCTACAATACCTTAAGAATGTGAAAATTAAAAACCTTGATTTTGAAGATAGTTTTAAAAAGTTGATAAGGGGATTTTGTATTTTTTTGATAATCCTTATGTAAAAAGAAACTATACACCGTTTTCAAATAAAACCGTTTTATTAAAATCTTTAAAGAAATCATCTTGTTTAGATAAAATTTTAAGATTTTGTCTGAAAGATTTTTCTTGGTTTGGATATAACTCTTTATTACTTCCATCTATTAAATTATGTTTTGGTCCATAGAATAAATCGTTGGAATTTTGAACTAAGAAAGTAAAGGCGCCTCATTTTGTTGTATCTTTAATGTTGGGGGTTAGTGCTGAAAGAGATGAATATATTCCAACAGGCATTCCAAATTCATTTACAGCAAGAGAACCACTTGCCCCATAATATAAACTGCTATTTAGAACTTGTGCCTGTACACCGATGCCATATGATATGGTTTTTTCAGATAATAGATTTTCAACTGGCGCACTACTTAAGAAGCTTTTATTTGTGAAAGTGTAATCTTCGATTTTTATGTTCTTAGGATAGTTTTTTCAGAAGTATTGATTATTTCCACTATCATTATCAGAAGGGAAACCTGCTATATATATTCTTTTTGCATTTGGACTTAAAATTTCATTTTCGCTATCAAGGTTTTTATATTGTTCCTTGTGAAGATAGGCTGAGTAGTAGTCATATGTAATATAGGGAACTTTTGATTTATCATGGTTAGGATATTGCTTTGATGAAAATAATGTTACATCATTATTAATGCTGTTGATGCCTTTATTAATATGTTCTAGTAATTTCTTTAAATCTTGATTTGTTTCGGCTTGTTTTTTAAGTTCGTTGAATTTAATTTTTATAGCAAATACAGCAAAGTCTTTTCCGATTCTTTGGGTTTTATTGATATTAGGTTGATAGTTTGGGTGCTTCTTTAATATTTCTTCATTTGTTTTCTTATCAAAGAAGTCCGTTGCGACAAAAACAGTTTTTGGATTTGAAAAAATTTGATCTCCAACAAGTTTTACATCTCTTACACCATTTTTATATTTTTGATCATTTGAATTTATAAAATAGCTAACAATATTTTCGTTGCCTTCGTGTTTTCCTGACTCGATAGGTTCTAAATTAGCATCACCCAGAGGTATGCCAATACCAAATGAAACAACTCTAGCATCTTTTTGCTCTTCGCTAGTAAAATATTCCGGAAACGTTTCTTTTAATTTATTGTCTAATGCATTGTATGCATATTGATATACATGAGCATTTGTTGCTATATATAACATTAGTTCTTCAGAATTTTCAACTCCATTTTTTCAAGCATAATCAAGTATTCAACCAGTTCCAGTTGATAAGAAAGGAATTTCATCTTTATCTCTTTTTCCATCATCAAGACTTTGCGTAATGGTATTAAATGAAATAGCAAAAGATCTGTCTAATATTTTTCTATATGCTTCAGTTTGTTTTATCTCTAACTCCGGTTTATTAATTGCTGGTTTTGGTTTTTGCAATCCTGGGAAGTTTGGCGGTATTATAGGGAATTGAGGTATTTGCGGGGTGCTATTGTCTTTTTTACTATGCGGATTTAATGGATTTTCCCGCGAAGATTGCTCTTTAGAAATTTCGGGTTGCTTAGGTGTTGGCAACGGTAACGGAATTGGTTCTTGGTTTTCTGGCTTTTTGTTTGAATTTATAGAATCAGTATTTGTATTATCATTATTTTCTTTTTTGTTATCATCTTCAGACTTCGGTTCATGGTTTGGTTGTTTAGTTTCGATACATGAAGTGGTTAACAGTGCTAATGTAGGAATTCAACTAAGTAATAATAATTTCTTTTTCATATTGCTCCTATTTTTACTTATTATTTTTTACAATAATTTTATATTATTTTTTCTAATAAAATAATTTAGGTTTCCTTAATTTGGCTAATCTTATTTTTTTACACAATAATTAATAAAAATATTTTAGTATTTAAAAATTATTTAAATAAAAACATAAGTATGCTCTTTTTTAAAAAAATAAAACATAATTTTTTGTTGTATTAAAATATGTGTTATGAAATCAATAATAAGAAAATCTTTATTTAATAAAAAATTAAGTTTTTTATCGATCGGGTTATGCATAGCAATTAGTCCTGTTTTGATATCATGTGCTAATTCTAATAAAATAGATGATAGTCAGCAACAAAAACCTATGTTACTTAATGCTTCGCAACTATCAAGCATTAGAAATGAATTTGTTTTTAAGTTATCTGATGAAGCACAAAAAGAATATAATGCCGAGCAAGATAATGCAATGGCGAGATTTATTCAAGTAATAGAAAAGCTTAACAAAAAATACAATAATAAGAAACATGATGATGGCGATAAGATTGCTAATGATGTTGAATTTAAAAAGTATTTTTTTCTTCATAAACCCGATATAACAAAAGTTAGCAAATCTCATCGGATTGATATTAGATTTAAGGTTGATACTATTACGAGACAGATCGATTTATTTTATGATGTAATTTGTTTTGATTTACGTGTTAACGAGGAAGTTAATGCCAAAATCCCAATGGAAATTGATTAAGTTTTTTCTCTTAAGTTTTTTATTTATTTTAATAGCTTGCAGTCAATTGGGCTACAAGCTATATTTAATATTTTTTTAGACCTATAGTAGAAGTTAAAAGAATTCTTGTTGGTTGTTTTCTTCAAGATTAGAAATTATTAAATCAATATTAACGTCAAGATTTACATGGTTGATATTGTCATAAATGAAAATTTTTGCCTTGTGATATTCATTTAAGAAGTTTTTAAGTTCTTGTTTCTTTATCATGTTTGATATTTGCGCTAGTTTTTCTTTTAAGGCAATCATTAAATTTTTAATTGGTATTTTTTTAGCTGCGTAAATGTTATCAGCAAAATCCTTGTTATAGATATATTGTTTAAAATCATCATCTAGTTTGCTAGTATATTGATCTTTTGCCAGTTTTTTTAAGTTATCATTATCAAATTTGAATTGTTCCAAATAAAAATTAAGATTTGATAGAGATTTAATAGCTGAATTAAATAGATTGTAAAAATCATCAAGCAGTCTTGAAAAATCATTGAGTAATTTAGGATTTTTGTTATGTCAAAAAGAATTGTAATATTTTGTTAGCCCATCTTTATTTTGACTTATGCTTTGCTCTTCAATTAATTCTTTTAGTTTATCTTTGACTATATCATAGTTTTCAAAAAAGGTATAGTAAGCATAATTAAAAGTCCGCATTGTTTTTTTTATTTCTAAAGCAGTTTTTGTTATTTTTTTATCAAATTGTATTTCTAAGGGATTGAGATCTTCATTTGCCTTAAAACCTTGTACATTTTTTGACGATTTTATTTCGATGCCGCTTGTTGCGTTGCATGAGATAGTTAGTAACCCGATTGAAGGAATTAAAAGGGAAGCTAAAATATTATATTTTTTCATTATAGTGTCCTTTAGAAACAATTGTAAAAACTGGTGTTTCGTTACTAAACTCAAATAAATTTTTTACTTTCATATCTATATAATAAAAAGGTTTTTCACCCTTGTTTTTGTAAAGAAAATCTTTTTCTGAGTTAAATTTGTAAAAATAAAATTTTAAAGTAGTTTCATCTCCAACGGTTTCATTTTTGGCTAATTCTATCTTTTTGATTCCGCTATTAAGATTTGAATTTTGAATTTCGAGAGCATATGCAAGAAGGTAATTGTTCAAATAAGCAGTTAAGAGTTTTAATTGATCCTGTGTATTGCTATTCGGATTAACAATGTGTTTTTTTCAATTTATTAAGGCATAATTTATTAGCGAATTAAATAAGGGGTTATTAACAAAATCATCTAGTTTTATGCCGTTGAAGGTTGGTTTTTTTTCTTTTCTATATATTGCATAGTCACTACTTTCTAATTTATCAACAGCTGCCAGCTTAGTTGATATAGCCTTTAAAAAGTGTCCATGGTCGTCAAAGTTTGAACTTAATAATACATAGTCTTTTGTTGTTTTATCTTTTTTAAAAACTCTAATAATCATTTTGATTAATTGGCTAGTTTCATAGTAATTTGTAAATTGAATATCTATTACTTTATATTTTTCATCAATATTTTTATATATCTCTGGAATATCGAATTCTAGGTAATCTTTAAAATTAGAAAATAAATATACCAAACCTCTCGAGTTTCAATAATCGATGCTATTATAGCCTTTGATAAATGAATTTATATCCTTTCCTAGGTTTATGTTTTCATTTTGTTTTATGATTAAAAATGGATTTTTTACATAATCATTAAATAAAGGTAGTGTTTCGCTAAGACCATTATTGCCAACACCGAACTTTTGTTCAGTGGCATAATTTCTAAAACCATTAATATAAAAGGTTTTATTTTTAATTGCATTATTTATAATGCTTTTATCATCAAAATCAATAATGTCTTCAATTTGAAAACTAATAAAACTTTGGTTTGAAAAATCATTTTCCTGAACTCTTGCCTTTGTTCAATCTATGTTAATTTTTTTAATATTAAGATCAAATTTATTTAAATATAAAATAAGAAAATTAATAAATGTATTTCTAAAAATTTCATTTTTAGGCCTTAATCAAGAACTGGCTTGAATGAATTCATTGTTAAAAATATTACGCGTAATAAAGGCTTCACCCGCTTTGTTTAGAAGGGAATTTTTATTCATTAATCCACTGTTTGTTTTTATATCGTTAACAAGGCGAAATATTACTGTTTGAAAATCAAAAAAATATGGATCATAAACACGGTAATAATCTGTATCTTTGTTTTTGTTAGCAAGGAAATAAAATCAAAGGTTAGAATATCCTCCTGCTTTTCTTATTTCCTTAAAGTCATATTGAGTAAATAAGTCATCAAAATTTTTAAAAGTAGAGTTATTTGTCCGTTCTATTTTGTAATTATCATATTTGGTTCTTATTTGTTTTCACGATTTTTGCAATTTGAATTCTGGTTTAAATTTGAGAGTGAGGTTAAATTCTAATTCATTGTTATTTGTAACCTTTTTAACTTGACCCAAATATTTTAAATAAGTTTTGCTAGATTGATTTTGATTAATAAAAATGGGTTCAAAATTGTGTAATGATGCTAGTTGTTGAGCATTTAGTTTTGTTAAGTATTTAGTGTTAATTTTTGATTCATCA
Organism: Mycoplasma sp. 773; assembly: GCF_053851515.1. Lineage (NCBI taxonomy): Bacteria > Bacillati > Mycoplasmatota > Mollicutes > Mycoplasmatales > Mycoplasmataceae > Mycoplasma > Mycoplasma sp. 773. Next base: position 9,300 of record NZ_JBSQAV010000001.1, on the reverse strand, counting down.
ATTAGAATTTTTTGTTGTCTTGCGCATGATATAGAAATAATTGGAAGCGCTAAACTTCCAATTATTCCGGCAAGTATTAATTTACTTGTTTTCATATTATTTATCAATAGGTAGTGTTAAATCTACAAAACCATGCCCTTCAGTTTGCTTTCCATCCAAACATTTAATTTTAAAGAAGTAAAAAATATTTCTTTTTTCGCTATTATAACCGAAGTAGCATTTTACATTATGGTTTCCAGCAAAATATTCTAAATTAGGAATATAAACTCTTATGTATTCATTAAAATCTGCATTGCGTAAGTCTTCAGGTGTAAAAAAGAATTTATCTTTATCATCTGAATCTTGATTTTTAGAGAATCATTTTATAATTTTTTCTCATAAACCATTAATATATTCATCTCTTGCAATATCATCAGTAAGATTGCTATACTCATCCCTAGCCTTGTCAGTCATAGTGAAGTTAGCGTTAGCAATTGTATCATTTACTTTAGCTCGCAATTCTTCCCCAATTAAAGAACCATCGCGATTAATAGAAGCATCAATGCTATTGCTTTGTTGAACGCCGCTATCTTTTTCTTGTTTATTTGTAGTTTGACTGCAGCTAGTTAGCAAAATAGCTCCTGTAATAATGGGCGTTGCAGATAAAAAAAGTTTCAATATAGTCTTCTTCTTTTTAAATGTTTTCATAATTTAATACCTCTTTTAACATAATTATAAACTTTTTAGAAAAGATATATAAAAAAATAAAACACTGAAATTTTGGAAAATATGCATTATTTATTAAAGCGTAACTAGATTATATTTGTCAAACTGTTAATATTTTTATTATGTAAATCTTATATCAGGAAACGAATATTGCTTAATTCGATTAAGAAATTTGTATCATGCTTTTTTTAAAAGATATCTTAATTTTAATTGAAAAATTGTTATTATTAATATATTTATTATAAATATTTTTTTGTTTAATCTGGTCGATTTTGTGTATAAAAAAATAATATAGTTTAAAATATATTTATATTTTACAAATTGCTGAATGTTATTTTGTACAAATATAAAACAATTTAAGAAAGGAAATAGTTTATGAAACGTTCAATTAAGGGACTAATTGCCATGGGGGGGGCACTAACTGGCATTGCACTACCAATAATGGCAATCTCATGTTCAAATCCAAATAATCCAAAATCCACTGATGAAGTAGGGCTAAGAAATACATTTACAAATTTCTTGACTACTGTTCATGGTAGAAAAGCAGGAGATGATAATAACTTTAAAAAAACGTCATTAGCGACAACAACTCTTAAGTACAACCCTAAAAAACTTTTGAATGATGGAATAAAGTTAGAAAAAGATAAAAGATTAACAACAGAAATAGTTGAAAAGAATTTACTATACAAATTTGGCGAAAAAGTAGATCAAAAAGTTAATAATTATGGTAGCTATTATGCATATAAATATTTAGTTAAAGAAATCGCAGATATGGGTTATACTAATTACACTCCAAATGGAATCACATATCCTGAATATGCTCATGCAAGAACTGTGCAATACGATGAAACCAAAGATAAAGCAATAGTTGATTCAATGAAGCAAAATTTAAAGAATGATGGCTTCTTTACACAAGGTTTTTTATTTGCAAATAATGGATACAATAATGTGGGTAACAATATTGTGGTAACAATTAACCCAAGTGCTAAATTAACTGATAATGGTAAAAGAAAAATTAAAGATTTTTACATTGTTTCTCATTATGACTCAATGAATAATGTAGGACCAGAAGGTATTTCATGAGGTGCAACTGATAATGCTACCGGTGTTACTGTTAATTTAAATTTATTAAAGTATTTCTCAGATCCTAAAAATAGAGATAATCTAAGTGTTAGATTACATTTAATTTTTGTTGATGGTGAAGAGCTTGGAAAACTAGGTTCAGAAGCATTCGTAAAGCAATTCTTAACTGGCGAAAAAAATGAATTACGCGATAATTCTTTAGGAATGATTAATATGGATACAGTTGCAGGCGGTGATTATATGTATATTCACTCTCCTAATACTGTTGATGATTTGAATGAGGAGTATGGCAAGGTTAAAAAGGATGAATGAAATTTATCTCCATTACTACGTAACCACATCAATATGCTTTCAAAAGAAAGAGCTAACAAAATAAAGGATGCTGATCAAGAATTAAAAATTCATCCGCAATTTGTTAAAACCGAATATAAAGAAGGTGAAACTGGAGACTGATCAGACCATGCTCCATTCTATCAAATCGCTAAATTACCAGTGGCTTATGTTGAATCAACAAACTTTGCAATTAAGGCAAAATCAGGTTTATATGATGGTTATGCTCAAACTATTAATCCTAAGGCTTGAGTATTAAAAAACGGTAAAACAATAGAAAAATTAAAAGAAAGAAAATTGGAAAATGGCCAAATTGTTCATGATTGACCTGATGGATTAAAGAAAGAAGATTTTGCGATCCTTGGAGATATTTGACACAGTGATTTAGATACTCTAAAATGGGTTAATGATAACATTGGTCCAAAATTTTATAAACAACTAGATACTGTATTTCAAACTTTAAAGGCAACAGTAACATCATTACATAAAATTGAAGGAAATAACTTTAGTTACATTAAGCTATAAGCTAAAAATCTTTGTTTTCAAAAAACATTGCCTAATTACTAAGCAGGTAATGTTTTTTGTTTAATTTTTTGATGTATACTTGTCTTAATTTTGAATAATGATTTACTAAAATAATGTATTATTTTATTTATGTTCAATTGAAAATACGTGTGAGTTAATTTAATAATTTTAATACTAGGCTACTTAATTGGCTCGATTAATATTAGCATAATTATTTCAAAAAGAAAAAAACGTGATATTAGAAATTTTGGTTCAAAAAATGCAGGTGCGACAAATGCTTTAAGAGTCTTTGGTTTTAAATTTGCATTACTTGTTTTTTGCTTTGATATTTTTAAGTCTTTTATTCCCACAATCATTGTTTTTGCTATCAAAAAAGGAGTAAATAGTAATTTTATAATTCCTTTATTTGCAGGTTTGGGAGCATTAATAGGACATATTTTTCCTTGTTACTTTAATTTTAAAGGCGGCAAAGGTGTTGCTTCATTTTTTGGAATGATTTTGGCATTTGATTTTCCAACATTTTTATTGCTTGTATTGGTTTATATAACCTTAGTTTTAATCATAAGATATATTTCAATTTCATCCGTGGTTATATCAATTATTTTTGCTTTTTATTCATTTATTCCTTATTTTTATACATCTTGAATTCTTTCGTTTATAAACCATAATATTCCACTATGATCACATAGTTACATTTTAGTTTTTGCTTCTATATTAATTTTGTTGAAACACATTCCAAATTACATTAGATTATCAAATAAAGAAGAAAAGAAACTTAACTTATTTAGTAGTAAAATTAGCAATTAACTTTATAAAGTGCTAAAATAGTGCTAAAATATATATTATTAAATTTTAAGGAGGTGTTTTTTGTTTTATGGAATTAAAGGCACGCCACATAGAAATTTTTAAGATGATTGTTGAAAAATTTTTTGAGACAGGAGAACCTGTTGGATCTAAAAAATTAGTTGAATCAAAACACTTGACTTCTTCATCTGCAACTATTAGAAATATTATGTCTGATCTTGAAAAGATTGGTTTTCTAGAAAAACCGCATGTATCTGGTGGGAGAATACCTTCAACTAAAGGCCTTGAATACTATACGAAATATATTGCATATAATCCAAAGAAGTTTTTTAATAAAAGTTTGAGTGATATTCTTGTAAAGAAAAGATTGAGTGTAGATTCTACATTAGATGAAGCTGCTAATTTGATTAGTAAAATGGCACATTTTACTGTTGTTGCAACCTCCAATAATAAAGATGAAAAATTAAAAAGTATTCAATTGACACCTCTTGATACGTCTTCAGCAGTTATTGTTATTGTTACCAGTAGTGGTAATGTGCAAAATAAAATTTTTGATTTTAGCGATGATATTGCTTTAAATGATTTGAGAATTGCCGTGCGACTATTTAAAGAAAGACTAATTGATACGCCTTTAATTGAATTGGCTGAAAGAGCTAAGGCTTTGTTACCTTTATTTAAAGAAAGAATAGGCAATTATGAAAAAATATTAGAAAAGTTTGTAAAAACTATTTTCGTTTTTGAAGAAAAGATTCAAAATAAAACCTATAACAAAAACGCAATGATTTTATCAAAAGATATATCTCGTGAAGAATTGGTTGACTTATTAGATCTCATCGAAAAACATTCGGTATGATCAATGATTGAAAATAATTTGGATGAAGACAATAAAATTAAGCTTGATTTTTCAAGAGAAAATTTAAATATTATTAGTAAAAAAATTGACTTTGAGAACGATAAAAATATTAAGGAAATCTCAATTATGGGTCCTAAAAATATTGATATTGATGAATCATTAGAAACGTTAGACATATTGGCAAAAATAGTGCAAAAAGGAGATAAATAATGTGAGATTTTAAAAAATACGAAAAAGTAAATTTTGAGCTATGTGAGAAAGAAAATCACAAAGAAAAAATAACACACTTTTCATACGTTTGAGATTATGATGATGTTGATCCTATTATTAATGAAATATTAAACAAAGGTAAGAGTGAAGCTGACGATTTACTTAGTTATAGGATTAAGAAAAAAAGTTATGTTCTTAAATTGGTTTCAGTCGTTGGCCTAGATGATTGAACAAAAAAATTAATTGAAAAAAATATCATTCTTACAAATGAACTTTCAGAAAAAAAAGATAGAATTAAATCTTTGGAGGAAACTATCGAAAAAATTAACAACGAAAAAGAGGAGTTAAGAGTTAAATCAATAATCGAAGCTAATAAATTTAAGGATGAGGTTATTGCAATTCAAAAGAAGGCCCAAGACTTAATTAGTGATCATAAACAAAAAAATAATGATCATCAAGAAAAACAAATTGCTGAAGCAAAGAAATATGCGCTTCAATCTTTTATGGAAAATATAATTCAACCTATAAATAATTTTGAAAAAGCAATTCTTGCTGCTAAAAAAATTGATAATGATACATTGAAAAATTTTATTGTCGGATTTCATATGTTATATAATCAGGTTGAAAATATTCTGTTTGATTTTGGATTGAATAAAATTATTCCAAATGTTGGTGATAAGTTTGATTCTAATATTCATCAAGTTTATGAATTGGTTGCATCAGATTTAGAAAAAGATACAATTTTAGAAGTAAAAAATATTGGTTATAAACTAAATGATAGAACTATTAAACCGGCATTAGTTATTGTTTCAAAATAATTCGCTATTTTTTCCTAAATTAGCAAATAAAAATAATAACGTAAATAGAATTTAATAAAATGAAATGAGGAAAAAAATGCAATTACCTTTTATACCAGTTAAGAAGCAGATAATACTGCCACAATCAATGGATGAAATAAGAGTGGGAAAGAAAAATTCGGTTCTTGCCTTACAAAGTGCATTGGATAGTAAGGAATCTAATAATAAGATATTAATAACTTTTATTAAGGAACAATATATAAATGCCGAAGTAATTACCTCTTCGTCAATGCTAGAAGATTATGGCATTGTAGCTCTTATCAAAGAATCATCGGAAAATAAAGGTGTTTATAAAATAAGCCTTGATGCAGATAAAATTGTTAAAATTAATGAAATTCATTCGTCTGATACCAACCCGGAAGCACCGCTAATATATGCTTCATTTGAATACAAAAACGAAAAAGGGCAAAAGGTCGATATTGAAAAAATAAAAAATTCTATTGAATACTTAAATAATTTTGTTTTAAAACTTGAACCGCAAACAGATAAAAATTTTTCGTCAATTTCTAAACAGGTATTTAACTTTGAAAAAGTCAAAGATTTTGCAATGCAAATGAATTCACTGGTTAAATATAACAAGGAAGAAAAAATCGATGAATTGATATGAAAAAATTTTGCAATTATTAGAGAAGCCTTTACTCGAGATGAACTATTAGGTTTTTTGTCTTTAGATATTTACGATCTTATTAAAAATATCGCCGATAGATTAGCTTGAAAAAAAGAGTCAACAAATATTGACATAGAAATAACTAAGAAATTAAATGAAGAAATGGAAAGCTCACAAAGAGATTTTCTTCTTCGTGAAAAGATGAAGCAGTTAAGACAAATGCTTAATGATGAATCACAAAATAATGCCGAAAATATGGAAAAAGACCCAGAAACTAGCCGCAAGTTTCCTAAATATGTAATCGAAGCATTGAAGACTGAACAAGCTCGCTTGGCTGCCATGATGGCTTCGAGCCCAGAGGCAAATATCTCTAAAACATACATTGATTTAATTTTGGCATTACCATGAAGAAAAGTAAGCAAAGAATTAATTGATATAAATCATGTTAGAGAAGTCTTAAATAAACACCATTTTGGACTTGAAAAACCAAAAAAGAGAATTTTAGAATTTATTTCAGTTCTTACTCACAAACAAAATCAAAAAGAAACTGGTGATTATTTGCCTATTAAAAATGATTCTGACCATTTTATTGATACAAAATTATTCGTTCATAAAACTGGTGATACCTTGAATAATCCAGTTAATAATATTCCTATTTTAACCTTGATCGGTCCTCCAGGAACAGGAAAAACCACATTAGCAAAATCCATTGCAGAAGCTTTAAAAAGAAAATTTATCAAGGTATCGCTTGGTGGTGTAAAAGATGAAAGTGAAATTAGAGGGCATAGAAAAACCTATGTTGGGGCAATGCCTGGGAAAATTATCTCCGCTATTAAAAAGGCAGGTGTTTCTAACCCAGTTATTCTTCTTGACGAAATAGACAAAATGTCTTCTGATTTTAGAGGCGACCCAACTAGCGCTATGTTGGAGGTTCTTGACCCTGAACAAAATGCTAATTTTCAAGATCATTATCTTGACCTTGAATATGATTTATCAAAGGTTTTATTCATAGCTACTGCCAACTATTTTGATTCGATCCCACCTGCATTAGTTGATCGTGTTGAATTACTAGAATTGTCAACATATACCACTGCCGAAAAATTAGAAATAGCTAAAGCACACTTAATGCCCAAAGTTTTAGAACAGAATTCGCTTAAGGAATCGCAAATCCAAATTGATGATGAGATTATAAAATTTATAATTCTTTCATATACAAGAGAAAGTGGTGTCCGTGAGCTTAAACGTTTATTAGATAATATAGCTCGTAAAATAGTTGTGAAAATATTAGATAATGAAATTAAGGATGAATTTAGAGTTTCTAAAGATGTTGTTGTTGATTTCTTGGGCCCAATTAGATTCGAAGATGATGAAAACGAAAATAGAGATCAAATCGGTGTTGTTAATGGCCTTGCATATACAAGCTTTGGCGGCTCTACACTAGCTATTGAGGTTACTACATTTCCGGGCAAAGACGGGATAAAATTAACCGGTCATTTAAAGGAAGTTATGAAGGAATCTGCGCAAATTGCCTTAGGTTATGTGAGAGCAAATGCTGAAAAATTCGGAATTAATTTTGATTTTGATAATAAGGCAATTCACATCCACGTACCAGCGGGCGCTATTCCAAAAGACGGACCATCAGCCGGTGTTACATTTACTACTTCTATAATTAGCGCGCTAACTAGAAAACCGGTTCCCGCAAACATTGGTATGACTGGCGAGATAACGTTGAGAGGTAAAGTATTACCAATTGGTGGACTGAAAGAAAAATCATTAGCTGCATGTCAATTTGGAATTAAAAAAATATTTATTCCATATGACAATATTAAAAATTTAGTTGATGTACCAGAGGAAGTTAAAAAAGAAGTTACTTTTGTACCTGTGAAGTATTATGAAGAAATATTTGATGATATCTTTAAGACAAAATAATTAGAAAAAAACCTGCTTTAAAGCAGGTTTTTTTATTGTTTATTTTATGTTAACTAGATGCTTTAATGTTCTTATATATTGATTAACAAACGACGATTCGTTATCATATCATGCATAAACTTTGTATAATTTTTTGCCATCAACTTCTAATGCTTGAGTTAATTGAGCATCAAATATTGAACCAGCGGTTGAACCAATAATATCACTAGAAACAATAGGATCTTCAGTATAGAAAAAAGATTCTGAACTTGCATTTTTCATTGCCTTATTAATTTCCTCGACAGTTGTATCTTTTTTAAGTTCAACAGTAACATCGATAATTGACCCTGTAATAGTTGGAACTCTTAAAGCAATACCATTCATTTTACCCTTTAGCGTTGGGATAACCTTACCTATCGATTTAGCCGCACCTGTTGTGGTTGGAATCATATTTGAGGAAGCAGCTCTCGCTCTTCTTAAATCTGAATGAGGTGCATCTTGTAATCTTTGGTCTGCAGTGAATGAGTGTACAGTGGTCATGAAGCCTTTTTCAATACCGAATTCATTTTCTAAAACATTTAGAACAGGTGCTAGACAGTTTGTTGTACATGAGGCCCCAGAAACAACAACATCGTCTTTTGTTAAAATATTTTCATTAACTGAATAAACTATAGTTTTTACATCCGCACTTTTTGAAGGGGCCGTAATTAAAACTTTTTTTGCTCCAGCATTAATATGCAGTTGGGCTAGTTCAGTTGTTAAGAATCTACCTGTACCTTCAACAACCACATCGACTGCCAATTGTTTTCAAGGGAGTTGAGCCGGATCTTTTTCACTAAATATTGGAAACTCTTTACCCTCCACAATTATTGATTTTTCAGTGTTTGAAACACTAAATGGAAACACGCCGTGAGCTGTATCGTATTTTAATAAGTGCGCTAATGTTTTAGCATCAGTTAGGTCGTTGATTCCAACAATTTCAACATCTGCATCATTTCATATTTTTCTAAAGATTAAACGGCCTATTCTACCAAAGCCGTTAATTGCTATTTTTGCCTTCATTTTATTTATACTCCATAAATAATAAAATAATTAATTTAATATTAATAATTATAATTCTAAATAATTCTAAAATAACTTAAAAAAACAAAATATTAGGGATTTTTATAATATAGATAATTCCTTAAATTGTGTTATATTCTTAAACATTAAAATTTAACAAAATTAGCAATTTTGTCTTAAAAATTATAAATTCTATATTTTAAAAGAAAAAAATATTTTGTTTTTTGTTATTAAGTATTTTATTATTACAAATAATTATTTTTCAACTTAAATTAAGCTCTAAAAAAAAAAAAAAAAAAACATTTTTTAACCCAAAAATTAATTATTTTTTTAAAAAAAGCGCTTAAAATAAGCAA